>CAYQRI010000041.1:2013-14396 GCA_964420085.1 uncultured Ruminiclostridium sp. | reverse complement strand
GGCAGTGCATTGTACACCATAAAGCTGGCGTAGAAAATCTGTCCGATCATCTCAATCCGCAGGTTTTGCAGGGCAATTTCCATCGTTTTTCCGTCCAAGCGGAACAGCCCGAGAATCTGAGGGGCAAAAATCTCCACCAAGACGATGATGACTGCCGTCACCCCGATGGCAAGCCGCATCGCAATGTGTACCACACGGCTGGCACGGTCAAACTTCTTGGCGCCCAAGCATTGTGCCACCATTGTGGTAGCCGCCGTATACATCGCAAGGGTAAACATCAGGGAAATCTCCTTGACCTTGGCACAAATACCGCTGGCGGCAGAGGCCTCCACGCCATAGCGGTTGACCAAAAAGGTAACGGCAAGCCAAGAAAGCCCCACCATGGTCATTTGAATGGCACTGGGGATGCCCAGCTTGAGCATATGCAGGAGCTTGTCCTTTTGCAGCGCCTGTCTGCGGAGTGAAATCCCGAACAGCTCCCGCTGCTTGAGAACATAATAGAGACAGACGCCAAAGCTGGCCATCTGCGAGAGCAGGGTCGCCAAGGCCGCCCCCCGTACACCCCAATGAAAGGCCCCCATAAAGAGCACATCCAGCACAATGTTGCACACGGCGGTGACTGCCACGCAGTAAAAGGGCTGCTTGGAATTGCCCACTGAGCGGAGCATCGCCGAGAGTGCGTTATAGCCGAAGATGGGGACAAGTCCAAGCGCACAAATTTGAAGGTATGCCGTCGCCTCATCCAAGGCGGGTGCATGAATCAGCATGAGAAACGAACGTCCAAAGAAAAACACCAAAATAGTAAGGGCTGCACCTGCTGTCAGCGCAAAGGCAAACAGCGTTTGATTGGTCTTCAGCCGATTTTCATGGTCACGCCCGCCGTAATACTGACCCATCAAAATGTTGCCGCCGATGGTGATGCCTGTGATAATTTGGGTGAGCAGGAGTGTCACCTGCCCGGCATTGTTGATGCCAGATATGCCCCCCTCGCCCACAAACCACCCTGCGACAATGAGGTCGGTGATGGCATAGGCAGACTGCAGCAGAGAGGACAGCACCACGGGCGTGGCATAGATCATCAGCTTTTTCCAGATCACACCCTCGGTCAAATCCATTTGCTTCATGGGCAAGCCTCCTCTTTTTTGTCTTTTTGCTCTTCGTATGCTTGATCCGCATTCTGTCGTCTGCTTGCGCCGGAACGAACCCACACAACGAGCAAGTATAGAATCAGTATAGCACATTTTTTAAAAAGCCGCTATCCTCTTAAAAAAGAAAGAAACGCCGCTTTTCCAGAATTGCACTGATGCGTATTCTGTGGTATGATTGTACAGTTTGGATGGTAGCTTGTCGAAAAAACACTGTCTGCCTCCCCCTGTCTACATACGATAGACCCAATCTCTCATCATTGAACGGGACTCGGCTCCTGCTGAAAGGTTGATGTATTTTGAAAATCTTGATTGTTGGCGCCGGCAAGGTCGGCTCCACCTTGGCCGCCTACCTCTCCCAAGAAAACCATGATGTCACCATCATCGACAACAACGACGCTGCCATTCACCGCGCCAGTGAGACCCTGGATGTCATGTGCATCAAGGGCGCCGGCACCGCACCCTCTGTCCTACGGGAGGCAGGTGCCGGGGACGCAGATCTCATTCTGGCCACCACCAATATGGACGAAGTGAATATGCTCTGTTGTCTGACCGCCAAGCGTCTGGGTGCCAAGCACACCATCGCACGCATTCGAGACCTCGCCTATAGCGATGACCTCCCTGCCCTACAGCACGACCTCTGTATTGATACGGTCATCAATCCCGAATATTCCACCGCCATGGAAATTTCCCGGTTGCTCCGCTTCCCAGTTGCCGCAAACGTCGATACCTTCTTCCGCGGCAAGGTGGAAATGCTCGGCATTGTGGTGCAGAAGGAGGATGGCATCGCAGGCGTTCCCCTTTCCGACCTGTTCGCCCGCACCAAAGGACTTTCCATCCTGTACAGTGCCGCAGAGCGGGATGGAAGCGTCATCATTCCCGATGGCTCCTTCGTGCCCCGTGTGGGCGATAAGCTGCACATCACCGGCAGCCCGCAGGATCTGTTCACCTACCTCCGCTCATTGGGTCGAAAGCTTCCTCAGATTCATTCTGCCTTTATCATCGGCGGCGGACGCATTTCACATTATTTGACCCGCATGCTCATTGCTATGAATGTACGGGTCACCGTGGTGGAGAGCAACGAGCAAACCTGCCGCCACATTTCCGAAGCCCTGCCGCACTGCTTGGTGCTGCATGGAGACGGCACCGATCAGGAGCTGCTTGCCTCCGAGCACTTCACCAACAATGATGCCTTTATTGCCCTCACCGGACGGGATGAGGACAATCTCATCTCGGCTCTTTATGCCCAACAGCAGGGGCTGCAAAAGGTCATTGCAAAATGTAACCGTGAAAATTATGCCGCCGTCGGACACGCCGCCGGTCTGCACAGCGTGCTCGCCCCAAAGCTCATCACCGTCGCCCGTATCCTCCGTCTGGTGCGTGGTCTCACGGACAAAGGCGGCAGCGTGATGACCGCCCTTTACCGCATTGCCGACACGGGTGCGGAAGCAGCCGAATTCCTGTTGCAGGAAAACGCACCTTATCTGGGCGTTACACTGCGTGACCTGCCCACAAGAAAAGGTTTTTTAATCCTCGCCCTTCTGCATGAGTCCACGGTCGTCATTCCCGATGGCAACACCGTCCTCTCTGCGGGGGACCGTGTCATTGTCATGTCACACGGACAAGGCATTCAAACCTTCCATGATATTTTTGAGGAGAGCTGAGCGTCAATTATGAATTATAAACTCATGCTACGCACACTGGGACGCACCCTGCAATTAGAAGCTCTCTGCCTGCTGCTTCCCCTGTGCATCAGTCTGATCTATCACGAAAACCCCCGTCCCTTTTTGTATACCATTGTTTTGCTTGCGGTTTTGGGCACCGCCTTTTCCTTGGTGCGCTGTCGTCCCGACTTCTTCACCCGTGAGGGCTATGCGGTGGTGGGACTCATTTGGCTTTGCTTCAGCATCTTTGGTGCGCTCCCCTTCTGGTTTTCCGGGGCATTCTCCAGCTATGTGGACTGCCTGTTTGAAATCATATCGGGCTTCACCACAACGGGCGCCTCAATTCTGACAGAAATTGAATCGCTGCCCCGTGGCATTCTCTTTTGGCGTTCCTTCTCCTCTTGGATCGGCGGTATGGGTGTTTTGATTTTCACCCTCGCTTTTCTGCCAAAGGTGGGCGGACGGACGCAGGTGCTGGTGCAGGCAGAATCCCCGGGACCGGTCTCCTCTAAGCTGGTGCCCAAAACGGCACAGTCCTCTAAAATTCTGTACCTTATATATATTGGCTTCACCGTGGCGGAAATTATCTGCCTGTGTATTGCCGGAATGCCGCTTTATGACTCCACTGTCACCACCTTTGCCACCGTCTGCACCGGCGGCTTTTCCGTGATGAATATGAGCATCGCCTCCTATGGTCTTCCTGCGTGTGAAATTATCATCACCGTTTTCATGCTGCTGTGCTCACTGAACTTTGCGATCTTCTTCCTTGTGGTGACCAAGCGACTGCGGCAAGCCCTGCACAGCGATGAATTGCGGTTCTTTTTGGGTGCGGTCTGTCTTTCCGTCCTTCTGGTTTTCTTCAACGTACGTCCGCTCTATCAAAGTGCCACGGACGCCCTGCGGGATACCTTTTTTCAGGTCGCCTCCATTATCTCAACCACAGGCTTCTCCACGGCAGACTTCGCTCTCTGGCCTGTGCTTTCGCAATTCATTTTGATTCTGCTGATGTTTTTGGGCGGCTGTGCCGGCAGCACCGCCGGCGGATTGAAATGCTCCCGTGTTCTGCTTCTGTTCCGCTGTGTCCGCCGCAACCTCTGCCGCATCTCCCATCCAAGATCCGTCAAGGTGGTAAAGCTGGACGGCAAGCCCGTGGATGAGGATACCTTGAGCACGGTCTCCGCCTTTTTCACACTGTATATCCTGATTTTGGCGGGCACCTGCTTCCTAGTTTGTCTGGATGGCTTTTCGCTCACCACCTCCTTCACCGCCTCCCTCGCCTGTCTCAGCAACGTAGGGCCCGGTCTGGAGGCCGTGGGGCCGATGGGAAACTTTGCCGACCTCTCACACCTGAGCAAGCTGGGGCTGAGCCTGAGTATGCTCATCGGTCGTTTGGAGATTTTCCCCATTCTTATTCTGCTTCGTCCCTCAACATGGGGCAGAACTTAATCGAATTTTCACATGGGGGAGGCTTTCCCCCTTTTTCGACGGTTACTCTGCCCTTTTTCCCCAACGGAACGCTTTCTTTTTTGTGATTTTTGTGAAATTATGTGACATTGACAAAAAAAAGTGGGGATAGGGTTGAAAATCCCGTTTCTTATGCTAGAATTGGTATGTTAATCGTATGGTACTGCCGTTCCCGGGTAGTACAACAAAAGAAAAGGAGTGTCGTTCGTGGAAAAATATCTATGGATCGGCTTCATCGGGGCCGTTCTGGCTCTGCTGTTTGCCATGGTTCAGCGTAGCAAGGTTATGTCCTACTCTGAAGGAACTGCCACCATGCAGAAGATTGCAAAGTCCATCCGTGAGGGTGCCAATGCCTATCTGAAGCATCAGTACACCACCGTCGCAAAGGTCTTTGTTGTGGTGTTTATTGTTCTGGTCATTATGGCCTTCGCAAGCGGCGGCGAAATGCTGTCCAAGTTCACCCCCTTCGCTTTCCTTACCGGTGGTATCTGGTCCATGCTGGCCGGTCTCATCGGCATGAAGATCGCTACCAACTCCAACGCCCGTACCGCACAGGCTGCTTCCGAGAGCCTGAACCGTGGTCTGCGTGTTGCCTTCTCCTCCGGTGCCGTTATGGGCTTCACCGTGGTTGGTCTGGGTATGCTCGACATCACCCTCTGGTTCACCATCCTGCGTTTTGTCGCCAACATCACCGACCCTGTTGTCTTGGGCAATATCATTGTTATGAACGGCATCGGTGCATCCTTCATGGCTCTGTTTGCTCGTGTCGGCGGCGGTATCTACACCAAGGCTGCTGACGTGGGCGCTGACCTCGTCGGTAAGGTCGAAGCAGGTATCCCCGAGGATGACCCCCGTAACCCCGCAACCATCGCCGATAACGTCGGTGATAACGTCGGCGACGTCGCCGGCATGGGCGCTGACCTCTATGAATCCTATGTCGGCTCCATCCTTGCCACCTTCGCTCTGGGTGCTGCCGCCGGCTACGGCTGGTCTGGTATGCTTCTGCCTATGGCACTTTCCGTCTGCGGCATCATTTGCTCCATCATCGGCTCCTTCCTGGTCAAGACCAGAGAAGATGCCACCCAGAAGAGCCTCCTGACCTCCCTGCGTACCGGCACCTACACCGCTGCTGTCCTCTCCGCTATCGCTGCTGCTCCTCTGACCTATTTTATCATCGGTCCTGCAAACGGCAGCTGGGGCGTATACATCGCCATCCTGTGCGGTCTGATTGGCGGCTGTGCCATCGGCTACTTCACCGAGTATTTCACCTCCGATAACTATAAGCCCACCAAGAAGCTTGCCGCTTCCTCCGAAACCGGCGCTGCCACCATCATCATCGGCGGCATCTCTCTGGGTCTTATGTCCACCATCGCTTCCATCCTGATCGTTGCCGCTGCTATCCTGATCTCCTACTTTGCAGCAGGCGGCACCGTCTCCATCATGGACGCAAACGGCGCATTCAGCGCTACCTTTAACAAGGGTCTGTACGGCATCGGCATTGCCGCTGTCGGTATGCTCTCCACCTTGGGCATCACTCTGGCTACCGATGCTTACGGTCCTGTTGCTGATAACGCCGGCGGTATCGCTGAGATGGCCGGTCTGCCTGAGGAGGTTCGTGAACGTACCGACGCTCTGGACTCCCTGGGTAACACCACCGCTGCAACTGGTAAGGGCTTCGCTATCGGCTCCGCATCCCTCACCGCTCTGGCTCTGCTCGTTTCCTACGTCAACATTGTTCAGATGAAGACCACCGAGGTTCTGAACTTCACCCTGACCAGCCCCACCGTTCTGGTCGGTCTGTTCATCGGCGCTATGCTGACCTTCGTCTTCTCCGCTATGACCATGAGCTCCGTGCAGACCGCTGCACAGGCTATCGTTCTGGAAGTGCGTCGTCAGTTCCGTGAGATTGCCGGCATTATGGAAGGCAAAACCGACCCCGACTACGGCAAGTGCGTGGCTCTTTGTACCAAGAGTGCCCTGCACGAAATGGTTGCACCTGCCGTGCTCGCTATCGTTGTTCCCATCCTGACTGGTCTGCTGCTTGGTCCTACCGGCGTTGTCGGTCTGTTGGGCGGCGTTTCCGTCACCGGCTTTGCTATGGCAGTGTTCATGTCCAACGCCGGCGGTGCTTGGGATAACGCAAAGAAGTATATTGAGAGAGGCAACCACGGCGGCAAGGGCTCCGAACAGCACAAGGCTGCTGTCGTGGGCGACACCGTTGGTGACCCCTTCAAGGATACCTCCGGTCCTGCTCTGAACATCCTGATCAAGCTCTGCTCCACGGTTTCCATCGTGTTCTCCGGCTTGATTCTGGCCTTCAGCATTCTCTAAGCTTCGCTCTCATCGCAAATCAAAGTCCCCTGCAAGCTGTGACTCTCCACGGCTTGCAGGGGGCTTTTTTTAATCTCTCTATAAAACCCCTCACCAGTCAAATGAAAAGCGTGTCAGGGAAGCCTACGGGGCTTCTCTGACACGCTTTTCATTTTGATTCGAATATTGTTTACCGTCTTCCGCGGAATAGCAAGGTGATAAAAAACCAGAGTGCCAGCAGAAGGGTAATGGAAGCACCGGTGGAGCTACCTAAATAATAGGACATGATAAGCCCGGCAACCCCGCAGACTAAGCCACTCAAAATCGAGATCAGGTGATACTGTGCAAGGTTTTTGGATAGGTTGCGAGCCGCCGCACCCGGGAGCACCAGCAGCGCATTGATGACCAACAGTCCCACCCAGCTCATGGTGATGGTAACCACCACGGCAATGGCAGCGGTGAGCAGGAAGTTTTTCCAAAGGACACGAATGCCACGGCTATCCGCCAAGGGCTGATGGACTGAGGACAGCATCATCTGATTGAAGGAGGTGACCCACAGGACAACCACCAACAACAGAATCAGAGCCAGCAACCCAATTTCCACAGGAGCGACGCTGAGGATATCACCAATCAGGAGGGTATTGAACTTCGTGAAGCTCTGTCCCCCCATTGTACTGATGAAGATACCCAGTGCCACGGCGGCAGAGGAAAATACGCTGATGGCCGTATCGCTTGCCATGTGGGTTCTCTGGCGCACCAAGGTGAACAGCAGAGAGATCAGCACAGAAAAGACAACCGCCGCCCAGATAGGCTGAGAAAGGCCACAAATGGCACCAATCGCCATACCCGTGAAGGCAGAATGCCCCAAGGCATCGGAGAAAAAGGCCATACGGCTTTCCACCACCATCGTGGAAAGCAGTCCAAACAGCGGTGTGACCACGAAGATCGCCAAAAGGGCATTTTTCATAAAGAGCATCGCATCGGCGGAGGCCCATTCAAAGGGAAGGAAGGAGACCAACCAATACCAAAAATTCATTGTGTACACCCTCCTTCTCCATCCAGCTTGAGGTGGAATACCTCTTCAAATTCCGCAGAACGAAGAACCTCTGTGGGGGTATCAACCTTCAAAATGGACTGTCTGAGCAAGATGACCTTGTCCGCATACTGCCGCAAAGTGGAAAAATCGTGGGTGGAAAACAGGATGGAGAGGTCATAGGTCTTACGAATTTCATCGAGCATCTCCAACAGAAGATGCTCGCCGCCGACGTCCACACCGGAAAGCGGTTCATCCAAAATCAGAATTTGCGGGAGCGGCTCCAAGGCCAAGGCAAGCAGGACACGCTGTAGCTCGCCGCCGGATAGGGTGCCAATTCGCTTATCCAGCAAATCCTCGCCATGCACTCTGGCGAGGCAGTCTCCCACCCGCTGCCGCAGGGAGGCGGGTACGGGCAAAAACACCGGCCAACGGCTGATGGCAGAAACAAAAAAGTCCAGCACGCTGATGGGGCAGCTTCGATCAAAATTGGGGCTTTGCGGGACATAGCCAATTTTGGGACGGCTTGGGTACCCTCCTGCAAATTCGAAGCGAATGGTACCGCTGTAGGGGATCTGTCCCAAAATACTGCGGAACAGAGAGGATTTTCCCGCCCCGTTGGGTCCAATCAGCGCCACGATCTCTCGACAATTCAACTGGAAGGAAATATCCCGTAGGATTTCCTCACTCTCCAGCGTCACGCTCACATTCTGCACCCACAGACGGCAGTTTTCTGATTTCCCCGGCATAGGAATCCGTCTATGTGCGTGTTTTTTCATGAATACGCCTCCCGAATGGCATTGATATTCGATTGCATCATGGTAAGATAGGTTTCGACTCCTACATTTTCGGTTTCTCCGCTCATCATGAGATCCAGAGATTTTACGTCAACGCCCGCTTCTCTCCGCAGCAGCTCTGCTGTAGCGGTTGCTCCATTTTTCTCGGTGAATACGGCAGGCAATTTGTGAACCGCAATTTCCTCCAGCAGCTCCCCAACCTCTTGGGCGGAGGCTTCGCTGCCCGCTTCCTCCTCGATGGAACGAAGGATGGTGAGATCAAAGGCTTGGGCAAAGTACTGGAAGCCGTCGTGGAAGGTGATGAGTTCTCGTAATGACAAATCCTTGAGGTCTGCTTTCATGGTTTCGTATCCCTGCAAAAGGGCTTCCTTTCCACGGGCGGCATTGTTCAGAAAGGCTTCCTTGTGTTCGGGGCTGATTTCTGCCAAGCCCTCGGCGAGCTTGTCCAGCATTGCGGCCGCCCGCACAGGATCCAGCCAGAAATGGGGGTCTGTCTCGGCGGTATGCTTGTCCGCTTCAGGCGCATTTGCCTCTCCGTGGTGGTGTCCGTTCTCTGCCATGGGAAGCAGCTCCACACCGGCAGAGCAGTCGATCTGCTTTGTCCCTGCCACGGCGCCCAAGGCATTTTCCATTGATGCCTCCAGCCCGGCTCCGCTGAGGGCAATGAGGTCTGCTCCCTCCAGGGCTTTCATATCATTGACGGACAAGGTATAATCATGGACGCAGCTGACGGGCTGGTTAATCACCAGCTTCACAGTCACATCGGGCACCTCACGGGTCACCTCACTGGTCAGGAGGTAGACGGGATAGGTCATTGCAGCAACGGTAAGCCCTGATTGTTCTGTTTGTTGTTCGGTTGGCTGCTTGCCGCAGGCGGAGAGTCCCAAAAGCAATACCAACAGGATGGGGAGATATTTTTTTATCATTCGATGTTCCTCCTAAAGGGTGACCAACTTATCATTCCTTTCATTATACTGCAAACGCTGTCATTTGTAAAATAAAAAGAAAACCGGAAGCGTTGCAGGCAGCTCCCATGCAACACTTCCGGTCTCATTTGCCATTTATTTATTCTTTTTCCGCAGTTTCGTCGTCATCGGTGAGGTCAAGAGCGAAGCGGTTGTTACAGCCGGGGCAGGTTACCTCGCACAAGTCCAAAACGCTCTCGTCGATGATGATATCCTTACCGCACTCGGGGCAAGCGATTTCGAAGAAATCGTCCTCGTCCGAACCGCAGCAGCAGCAACAATCATCGCCGCAGCAATCGTCATCCTCGTCATCTTCGTCAAAAACGATGGTCTCGAGGTCGGAAACACTTTCGGAAAGCATATCGATTTCGCAATCTACGGCTTCGATCTCGTCTTCCAAATCCTCCACAGCCATGCCGACATCCTCTAGGATGCTGATGACCTGTGCGAGGATCTTGCCTTCCTTGGAAGGCTCCTTGTCCAACTCCAGACCGTCTGCCAATCCCTTCAGATAGGCAACCTTTTCAGAAATTGTCATCATTGATACCTTATCCTTTCATTCGTAGAAGCGGATCAACCCTTAGCACGCTCCAGATAGTCACCGGTTCTGGTGTCGATCTTGATTTTGTCGCCGGGGTTGATGAACAGAGGCACCTTAATTTCGGCACCTGTCTCAACAATAGCGGGCTTGGTTACGTTGGTAGCGGTGTCGCCCTTGAAGCCGGGATCGGTCTCGGTGATCTCAAGCTCCACGAAGGTGGGGGGCTCCACGGAGAAAACCTTTCCCTTGTAGCTGTTGACCTTACAGGGCATATTTTCCTTCACGAAGCGGAAGTTATCGCCCAGAAGCTCGTTTGCGATGGGGATCATGTCGAAGGTTTCCTGGTCCATGAAGTAGTAAAGGTCGCCGTCGTTGTAGCTATACTCCATGTCCTTCTTTTCCACATAAGCGTTTTCGAACTTAGCGGTGGGGTTGAAGGAGGTTTCGGTCACGGAGCCGGTGATGACGTTCTTCATCTTGGTACGGACAAAGGCGGCACCCTTGCCGGGCTTCACGTGCTGGAATTCGACGACCTGCATAACCTGACCGTCCATCTCAAAAGTAACACCATTGCGAAAGTCGCTGGCTGAAATCATAGTATTCATCCTCCAAAGAAATTGGTTTTCTCATTTTATAAGCATTTTTTATTGTACAATATTTTCGCCCTATTTGCAAGGGAATTTCCACGTTCTGGCATAGATTGTATGGGATTTTCACATGGACTACCATACTTCCCCACTCTGCGCCCGAGAGCGGAACGGGGTTTCTATGGCATAGCGCAGGGCACGGAAGGGGTTATCACGGGAAATGGGGGTTACGAGCAGTGAGAGCACACCGGCACGATTGCCGCCCCAAATATCGGTAAAAATCTGATCACCCACGATGGCGGTCTCCTCTGGGGTGACCTGCATCCGCTGCATTGCCCGCTGAAAGCCGCCTATTTTGGGTTTTCCGGCGTGTCCTTCATAGGGTACCCCCAAAGCGGCCGCAAATTCCTTGGCTCTGCCGGGTTTTCGGCTGTTGGACAGGATAAACAGGGTGATGCCTGCCGCCTCCACCCGTTCTTTAAACTGTCTGACCTGCTCTGTGGGGATTTGAACGGAATAGGGCACCAGCGTATTATCGAGGTCAGCGAGCAGCAGCTTCACGCCACGCTGCCGCAGACGCACGAGGTCAATGGCTTCGATGCTGGAAAAATGAAAATTGGGAACAAGCTTCATGGAATCACCTTCTAAAAAAACTGCCGTCTGCATACCGTAATGGCAGAAGCACAGCCCCACGGGGGCATAGAAACGGGGGGTTTTATGACATCATTTTGGCATTGCCTACTCACAAAGCCGGAGCAGGTGAGCCGTGCAAGCAGCTATGGCGTACCCTTGGCACACATGGCATATCAGATGGGGCACGATGGACATTTACGGCAGAGGGCGTTGCCCAACACCGTCAGCGGCGGACTGATGCTGGTGGGGGGCTGCGCATGCAGCGGGGATGCCCGCCAAGCGGTACGGGAGCTTTTGTCCGTCTTTCGGGCACGCCGCTTTGGCGGCATTATTTTGGATATAGAAGCACCGCCGAATGCCTTTTGGTGCAAGGTGATTGCGGAGCTGGACGAAACACTCAAGCGACAGAACAAACGGTTTTTTCTGCCAGAGAGCTATGCCAACTACTCTGCCCACGCATCCCTGTTCTTATCCTCCGCTCTATCCGGCGGCTCACTGCACAACCGTTTGGAGACCGCTGCCAAGACCTATGGTGCCGAACGTCTGGTTTTGGCTCTGCATCGTGCGGGAGAAGACTTCCCTCTCCCCTGCCCCGACGGCATCGGCACACCGCTCACGCAAGAGGAGCTTCAGGAACGCATCCAGCGATTTGCTCCCCATGGGACGTTTTTTTCTTCGGCTCTGTGCGCCCGTTACTTCACTTATATGGTTCGTGGACAGGGTGCCCACTTCATTCTTTTTGACGACGGCGAGAGCCTTTGTCAAAAAAGGGTGGTAGCGGAGAAGCTTGGCATTCGGCAATTCTTTCTTCTCTACCCTGCGGTAGAGGAGCTTTTACCGACGCTGCTTCCGCAGCGTTCGCCGCCCTAAAGCTGCATACTGGTTCGTTCATGTCAAAAGACCTGCCCGGTGGAAGGGCAGGTCTTTTAGCTCATCAATAAAACTTTTTACGATTTTTCCGTGCTGCCTCAGACTTCTTGCGACGCTTCACACTGGGGCTTTCATAGTGTTCCCTTTTACGCACTTCGGCCAGAACACCAGATTTAGCACAGCTACGCTTGAATCGCTTCAAAGCGCTTTCCAGAGACTCATTTTCTCTGACATGGACTTCAGACATTCGTTTTCCCTCCCTCCGAAGTGGTGGGCGTATTCCCCACGCACCAAAGGGCCATCGTAAAATATGGCTTTAACAGTGGTATTATATGCAATTTCTGAGCATTTGTCAAGACCGAATCCAAAGATTC
>CAYQRI010000041.1:0-1913 GCA_964420085.1 uncultured Ruminiclostridium sp. | reverse complement strand
ACGAGCTTGTTGGGGACATAGATGGTCTTGACCAGATTCTTGCCCTCCATCAGCTTGGAAAGCTTGGCATCCGCCTGCACGACTGCCATGACCGCAGCTTCATCGCTGCCATTTGCCACATTCACCGTGCCCTTCAGCTTGCCGCCGATCTGCACCGCAATGGTCACCTCGGCAGAGATGGTCTTGCTCTCGTCATACTCCGGCCAAGCGGAGGTGGTTGCCATGCCGGGGAAGCTGAACTGCTCCCAAAGCTCATCTGCCATATGCGGGGCAAAGGGAGAGAGCATTTGCAGCAGGGCTTGGAGCTCCGCACGGTTCACGCCCTTGTCATAGAACTGATTGGTCAAGGTCATGAGTGCGGCAATGGCGGTGTTGAACTTCATGTTCTCGATATCATCGGAGACCTTCTTGATGGTCTTATGAATGAGCGCCTCATTCTCCTTGCTGTACTGCTTGCCATCCTTGGCCTGCTCGGAGAGCGTCCAAATACGATCCAAGAACCGCTTGCAGCCCTTCACGGCATTATCCGACCAAGCGGCAGCCTTTTCAAAGTCGCCGATGAACATGATATACATCCGCATGGTATCGGCGCCGTACTGTGCGACAACGTCGTTGGGGTTCACCACGTTGCCCTTGGACTTGGACATCTTTTCGCCGCCCTCGCCCAAAATCATGCCGTGGCTGGTGCGCTTTTTATACGGCTCCGCAAAGGGCACCACGCCGAGATCAAAGAGGAACTTATGCCAGAAGCGGGAATAGAGCAGATGCAGGGTGGTGTGCTCCATGCCGCCGTTATACCAATCGACCTGACCCCAATAGTTCAGCGCTTCCTTGGAGGCCAGCTCCTTGTCGTTATGGGGGTCCATATACCGCAGGAAATACCAAGAGGAGCCTGCCCACTGAGGCATGGTATCGGTCTCACGCTTGGCGGCACCGCCGCAGCAGGGGCAGGTGGTGTTGACCCAATCGGTCATGGGAGCCAAGGGAGATTCGCCGTTGTCGGTCGGCTCATAGGATTCCACCTTGGGCAGAATGAGCGGAAGCTGCTCTTCCGGCACGGGCACCCAGCCACACTTGGGACAGTTCACCAAGGGGATCGGCTCGCCCCAATAGCGCTGACGGGAGAACACCCAGTCACGGAGCTTATAGTTGACTTTCTCATGACCGATTCCCTTTTCGGTCAAATACTTCTTCACAACGGGAATGGCTTCCTTAACGGTGAGACCATTCAGGAAGTCGGAATTTACCATGATGCCGGTATCATCCTTCAGGGTGAAGGCGGCTTCCTCAACGTTGCCGCCCCTTACGACCTCGACAATGTCGCAGCCGAATTTCTTCGCAAATTCCCAGTCACGGTCATCATGGGCAGGGACAGCCATAATGGCACCCGTACCATAAGAGACCAAAACATAGTCGGAAATAAAGATGGGGATTTCCTTACCGTTCATGGGATTGATGGCAGAAACGCCCTGCAGCTTCACGCCGGTCTTTTCCTTCACCAGCTCCGTCCGCTCGAAGTCGGACTTATGGGAGGCGGCATCGACATAAGCGGCGACCTCATCCCAATTCTGCAAGCTGTCCTTCCATGCGTTCACATAGGCGTGCTCAGGAGAAAGCACCATGTAGGTGGCACCGAACAGGGTATCGGGACGGGTGGTATAGACGACCAAGTCCTCGCTGCGGGTGGTCTGGAAGGTCACCTCTGCACCGGTGGAGCGTCCGATCCAGTTTTTCTGCTGGGTCTTGACACGCTCAATAAAATCAACGCCGTCCAAATCGTCAATCAGACGCTGGGCGTATTCGGTGATTTTCAGCATCCACTGGCTTTTCTCCTTACGGATAACCTCAGAGCCGCAGCGCTCACAAACGCCGTTGACCACTTCCTCGTTTGCCAGCACGCACTTACAGGAGGT
>CAYQRI010000040.1:0-14532 GCA_964420085.1 uncultured Ruminiclostridium sp. | reverse complement strand
CAGGGAAATCCGGCGGTGTGGCACGGATGGATGAAGCCTGCTCTGTGGGGGAGCTATGCAAGGCGGCATCCCGCCTGACCAAAACAGGGGGACGGTTTGCCTTGGTCTACCGCCCTGAGCGGCTGGCGGAGCTGTTTGCGGCTTTGCAGGCAGAGCGTCTGGAGCCGAAGCGGATGCAGCTTTTATGCTATGACGAGAGCAAGCCGCCGTATGCAGTCTTGGTGGAGGCAGTGAAGGACGGTGGCTTTGGGCTGGAGATTTTACCTAGTTTTTACCAAGAGAAGTCCATTTGAGATCAAAGGAACGGTTGAGGAAGGCAGATCAAATCAAATGTAGGGCAAGAGCTCTGCGCCAGGCGTGTTGATTAAGACATGAAAGAGAGAAATGTCTCATGGTAGGGGCGGATTCCATATCCGCCCGTGGCATCCTGGGGGCGGGCGGATATGGAATCCGCCCCTACAAAGGACAGGCATACATCATCGCAGGTGAAGAACCACGTCTCTTTCGGGCAAGAAAGTGAATCAAACCAGCAAGGTAGGGACTCGAAATTAGAAGCGGCGCTCCGCCGCAGGGAGGAAATCATATGGCAGGAACCTTATATCTGGTCGCAACCCCCATTGGGAATTTGGGTGATATCACCGTGCGAGCAGCCGACATTTTACGAGAGGTCGATTTCATCGCAGCAGAAGACACCCGTGTCACGGTGAAGCTCTTAAACCATTTGGACATCAAAAAACCCATGGTGAGCTATCACCGGCATAACGCAGAAAGCAGAGGAGATGTTTTGGTGGAACGTCTGCTGGGCGGCGAGAGCTGTGCGCTGGTGACCGATGCAGGGACGCCCGCCATCAGTGACCCGGGGGAGGAGCTGGTGGTGCAGTGCGCCGCACAAAGCATCTCCGTGGTGCCGATCCCCGGAGCTTGCGCATTTGTCAACGCATTGGCGGTTTCCGGTCTGCCCACCGGTCGCTTCACCTTTGAAGGATTTTTGGCGATGAATAAAAAAAACCGTCGGGTACATCTGGAAAGTTTGCAAACAGAGGAGCGCACGATGATTTTTCATGAGGCACCCCATAAGCTTCCCGCAACCCTGCGGGATCTTGTCGAAAGCTTTGGGACAGACCGCCGCATCACCCTTTGCCGTGAACTCACCAAGCTGCATGAGCAGGTGTGGCGGACAACCTTGGGGGAAGCTGCTGCACATTATAACCAGAACCAACCAAAGGGAGAGTTCGTTTTGGTGGTGGAAGGTGCCCCCAAAATTGAACAGATAGTATTCACCCTGGAGGACGGCTGCGAGCAGGTCGCACGATTGCAGGCGGAAGGACTCTCCACACGAGATGCTGTGAAGCAGACGGCGGCAGACTACAAGCTATCCCGTAAGGCGCTCTACGATTTGGTAAATGCCCAAAGGTAGCACCCGCAAAGATTTTCCTTTTTATGACAAAAAATGACAAATACTAAAAGTATAATTTTGAGGAAAATTTTGTGAAAAAAATATCTGATTATTCGGTCGCAACTGTTGTTTTTTGGATGCTAAGTCAAAAAAATGGATGAACTATGGCAGAAAATGGAAAATAAAATGCCGGCTGTATATAAATGGTAAAAAAAGTATTTTAGAAAATGGTTCAAAAAAAAGCAGGGCTGCGTTTCCATTAAGTGGTAAATGCAGCCCTGTTTTTTTGAACGAGGGAGAGAAGCTGTTTACTTCTGAGAGAGATCCTTTAGACATTCTGTACAAACAGTTTTTCCCTTAAAAACACTGATATCTTGCGTACTACCACAGAAAATACAAGCAGGTTCGTATTTTTTCAACATGATAGAGGTTCCATCGACATAGATTTCCAAGGAATCTTTGACAGAAATATCGAGTGTGCGGCGCAATTCGATGGGAAGAACAATTCGACCCAGCTCATCTACGCGGCGAACAATTCCAGTAGATTTCATAATAAGGCACATCCTTTCGAGAGAAGTGGTTTGCATGGTAATACCACAAAACAATATTTTTTTCAGAAGTGAGAGCGAGAATGAGGTCAAACCACCGTGAACTCCTGAAAGCATCCTAATTATAACAAATTGTATTAAGAAGTCAATCGAAAAATGTCGGGATTCTCATAAAACGGGGAAAAAGGGAGAATCATTTTTTCCAGTTTTCTGCATAGAATTTTGCAAGTGTATGGAACAGCGGCAAAACGGAGCGACGGTGTTCCTGTGTTTTTTGTAGGGAGCGGCTACGGGGGAATGGAGCGTATCTATGGCTATGACGGTGATTTGGACGGGAATGACGGCGATGTCTGTTCTCTGTGCGATTCTTTTGGGGCGGGAGGCGCTGCTGGCGCCGGCGGCGTTGGAGGGAGCTGCGCAGGCGATTGAATTGGGGATTTCTATGGCGGGGATGCTATGTCTTTGGATGGGTGTCATGGAGGTGATGCAGCGGGCGGGGCTGGCAGAAAAGCTGGCAAAGCTGCTGCGTCCGATTTTGCGGCGGCTCTTTCCGGATTTTGCATCGGATGGGGGCGTGATGGATACCATTGCCGCCAATGTTTCCGCGAATCTGCTGGGGCTGGGGAATGCGGCGACACCCTTGGGGCTGGAGGCGGCACGGCGAATGAGCGGACGCACACCGGGCATTGCCGGTGACAGTTTGTGTATGCTAATTGTGTGCAACACGGCCTCCATCCAGCTTCTGCCCACAACGGTGGCGGCGGTGCGTATGGCATCCGGCTGTCAAACGCCGTTTGATATTTTGCCCGCTGTTTGGGTGACCTCCGCCCTTTCGGTGCTGACGGGGATCACGGCGGCGAAGCTGCTCTCGCATATTTGGAAGAAAAGGGGGGCCTAGCGGTGCAGATGGTTTTGGATTTATTGGTACCCGGCATCATTGCTTCGGTTTCCTGCTATGGCATGGTGCGTGGCATTGATGTTTACGATGCCCTTCTGAAGGGGGCGGCGAAGGGCTTGGAAATTCTTTTGCGGATTTTACCTGCCCTTGTCACCCTGCTGACGGTGGTTGCCATGCTGCGTGCTTCGGGTGCCTTGGAGCTGCTGGCGGAGTTTCTGGCCCCCACCTTACATATCTTGGGGATCCCGCCCGAAACGGTGGGTCTGATGATGGTGCGCCCGATCAGCGGCAGTGCGGCTTTGGGGGTTGGGTCGGAGCTGATTCATACCTATGGGGCGGATTCGACCATCGGGCGTACGGCAGCGGTGATGCTTGGCTCCACGGAAACCACATTTTATACCATTGCGATTTATTTCGGCACCACGGGAATCAAAAAGACACGGTACGCCGTTCCGGCGGCATTGTGTGCAGATTTTGCCGGATTTTTCTTTGCGGCTCTCACCGTTCGGTTGTTCATGGGGTGAAGGGTGTGTTATACTAATCACTAATAAAAAACATTGTTTTTTATTGTCGCCACCATAGGTGGCATGGCGGCAAATGCCGCCTGTGATTTCAGTTCAATACAATTCTTCTGTTGCAAAGCAACAGCGGTAAGCTATGCTTGCCGTATGAAAACCATGCAATGGTTTTCATAAAGAAATAGTATTACAATATGATCCATACGAAGGTCGTGAAGACTATAAAACAGAGAAGGAGGTGGCGGCCTTGACGTTGGAAACCGCACTTTCTGCCCTACCTAAGGTGGGGGACAGACGAGAAGCCGCATTGGAGCGGCTGGGACTGCGCACCATAGCGGAGCTGCTCGCCTATTTCCCCAAAAATTATGAGGATCGTACGCTGCGAGAGAGCATTGCCGCACTTCCCTTGGAAGAATCGGTCTGCGTCTCTGCGGTGGTGTCGGAGCCGCTTCGCACAAGCTACCTGCGAAGCGGCTTGGATGTCACCAAGGGTCGGATTGCCGACCATACGGGGGAGCTTGTGCTGACATTTTTCAATCAGGCGTATGTGAGACAGACTCTGCACGTCGGTATGACCTGCTATTTTTATGGAAAGCTCACACAAAACGGGGGACAGAAGCAGCTTGTGAATCCTTTTTTTGAAGAGGAGGGGCGGGCAAAGCTCAATGGCGGTATTGTGCCGGTCTATCCACTCACGGCGGGCATTACTGCCGGCTTAATGAGAGGCTGGCAGCAGACCGCCGCCGTCTGTGTGCCCCAAATTGCAGAGACTCTGCCGTCCTTCCTGCGGGAGAAATATGCGTTAGCACCCGTACAGGAAGCCTATGCAGGCATTCACTTTCCCGAAAGCTGGACAGCCCTGCAAAGCGCACGGCGACGGCTGATCTTTGAGGAGCTGTTTTGTCTTTCCTTGGGGCTTTCCCTGCTGCGTAGCAAACGAGTGGAAAGTGCCGCCATTGCCTTTCAGCAGCAGCGGATTTCTACCTTTTTAGAAGCGCTTCCCTTCACCCTCACCAAAGCCCAACGCCGTGCTGTGGACGAAGCGGCGGCAGACTTGGCGCAAGAGCGTCCGATGAATCGACTTTTGCAGGGTGATGTCGGCTCGGGCAAGACGGTAGTCGCTGCTGCCTGCGTATTTTTGGCGAAGGAAAACGGTTGCCAAGCCGCCTTTATGGCACCCACGGAGCTTTTGGCACAGCAGCATTTCCGCACCATGAATGCCTTATTTGCGGCCACGGATATTCGGATCGGACTTCTGACAGGCAGCATGACCGCTGCCCAAAAACGGCACTGTCGAGAAGCCTTGGAATTGGGTGAGCTGGATTTGCTCGTGGGCACCCATGCCCTTCTCAGCGAATCGGTGACCTTTCCACGTTTGGGGCTTGTGATTACTGATGAGCAGCACCGCTTTGGTGTGGGACAGCGTGCGGCGCTTTCTGCCAAGGGCGGGGAAGCGTTCTCGCCCCATGTTTTGGCAATGTCCGCTACCCCCATCCCACGCACCTTGGCATTGATGGTCTATGGAGATTTGGAGCTTTCCATCATTGATGAGCTGCCCCCCGGACGCACACCCGTTGCCACCTATCTGGTGGGTGAGGATAAGCGGCAGCGTATGTATGGCTTCCTGCGCAAGCAGGTTTCGAGCGGACGGCAGGTTTATATCGTCTGCCCTGCTGTTTCGGAGGAGGATAGCGAGGGCATGAAGGCGGCGGAGCAAATGGGACAGGCGTTGCAGCGGGAAATTTTTCCTGAGCTGCGTGTTGCCGTCGTCCACGGAAAATTAAAGCCGAAGGAAAAGGAAGCGGTCATGGAACGCTTTTCCGAGGGGGTGCTGGATATTTTGGTTTCCACCACCGTCATCGAGGTGGGGGTGGATGTTCCAAATGCCAACCTCATCATTGTGGAAAACGCCGACCGCTTCGGACTGAGTCAGCTTCACCAGCTCCGTGGTCGGGTGGGGCGGGGACAATTTGAATCCTATTGCATTTTGGTTTCCGACCACCGAAATGAGCAGACCAGAAAGCGTCTGAAGACCCTGACCAAAACCAACGACGGCTTTTTGATTGCGGAAGAAGACCTCAAGCTGCGAGGCCCCGGTGACTTTTTTGGAGCAAGACAGCACGGTCTGCCACAGCTCAAGCTGGCAAGCTTGGAAACGGATATGCGGCTGCTACACGAAGCACAGGACGCCGCAAAGGAATTGCTTCAGGACGACCCAAAGCTGGAAAAGGCGGAGCATGGTCCGCTGAAACGCAGGATAGAAACGCTCTTTGCGGAGACAGGAAGCATTTTCAACTGAATCTATTATTTAATAGGTATCTAAAGAAGTACCACTATTTTTGGAAATCTCTATACATCGTCTTGACCAAAATAGAGCGTAGGAAAAGTCGATAAATGGGACAAAATGTGGTGCATTTCAGGGGAAGATATGATATGATGACCCTATATGAAGTGAGATGCCTCGTGCAGTTCAATCAATCGATGAGAATCGGGAGGAGGTTCCCATGAAACGTACCAATCACGACGGTGGATTTTTTGTCTGTCTGCTGCTCAATTTGCTGCTGAATTTCTCGTGGACGATTCCCGCATGGATTCTGCTACTCCTGCATTTCTGGAAGGGGTGGAGTCTTTGGTTCTTTGTCGGCGGGCTGGTGCTTTGGCTCGGCTTAGGGCTATTGGTGACCTCCCTGATGAATTGGGCTTCCCGCTGCAGCACCCCAACCGAGCAGAGGGAAAATAAAAACCCGTATTCGATTGGCAACGAGCGGAAGGACGAGGATGGTTTTTAATGCCCCTCTTTTGTCGAATAAAGAAAGGAGATCAATCGTATGGGACTGATCAAAGCTGGGATAGGTGCCCTTGGCGGCACAATGGCCGACCAGTGGAAGGAGTTTTTCTACTGCGAAGCACTCGAAAAGGATATCTTAATGCGGAAGGGACAGAAGCAGACCAGCCGACGTTCCTCCAACACCAAGGGAAATGATAACATCATTTCCAGCGGCAGCGGCATTGCCGTCGCCGACGGACAGTGCATGATTATTGTCGAGCAGGGCAAGGTCGTTGAGGTCTGTGCTGAACCCGGCGAGTTTACATACGATGCCTCCACAGAGCCGAGTATCTTTGCTGGGAGCTTGGGCGCAGGTATTAAACAGGCGTTTCAGGTCGTAGGCAAGCGCTTTGCCTACGGCGGTGATCCCGGAAAAGATCAGAGAGTTTACTACTTCAACACCAAGGAGCTGCTGGATAATAAATTTGGTACCCCCAATCCCATCCCCTTCCGGGTGGTGGATCGCAACATCGGTCTGGATATCGACGTTTCCATTCGATGCAGCGGTATTTATTCCTATAAAATCGTCAACCCCCTTCTCTTTTATACCAACGTCTGCGGCAACGTAGAGGACGAATATAACAGAGAAGAATTGGATAGCCAGCTCAAAACCGAATTTATCAGTGCATTGCAGCCCGCCTTCGCACAAATCTCCGAATTGCAGGTGCGCCCCAGTGCCATCCCTGCCCATGCAACGGAGCTGTCCGACGCCATGAACCAAACCCTGACCAAGAAATGGACAGAGCTTCGTGGCTTGGCCGTGGTTTCTATCGCCATGAATCCCATCACCCTCCCTGAGGAGGATGCCGACCTGATTAAACAGCTCCAAAGAAGTGCTGTGATGCGTGACCCCGGTATGGCCGCCGCCAATTTGGTGGGTGCCCAGACAGATGCCATGCGTACCGCCGCCGCCAATGAAAACGGAGCTATGATGGGCTTTATGGGCATGAATATGGCGCAGCAGACTGGTGGCATGAATCCCCAAGGTCTGTTCAATATGGCGCAGCAGCAGACACCGCCCCCCGCACCGACACCCACCGCCGGTGGTTGGCGCTGTTCCTGCGGGCACGATGCCAATACTGGTAAATTCTGCAATGAGTGCGGCAAGCCGAAGCCTGTGAGCGGCGGCACTTGGACGTGTGCCTGTGGCGCAACGAATACCGGTAAATTCTGCAACGAGTGCGGCAAGCCGAAGCCTGCCGGCGACGGCGCTTGGACGTGTGCCTGCGGCACAACCAATACGGGTAAATTCTGCAACGAATGCGGCAAACCCAAGCCTGCGGCTCCTGTCGCTTGTAAAAACTGCGGCTGGCAGCCTGAGGATGCAGCACAGCTTCCCAAGTTCTGCCCCGAATGCGGCACACCCTGCGGCTAAGGTCCGCTCGGCTACCTCATACCGGGCACATATGACAATTGTACGCCAAACGTGCGTGCTCGAGCCAGAAGCGGTGAGCCCTCTCGCCGCCGGTTAAGACACGGAGCGGAGCAACAACCCAAGGAAAAATGAGAGGAGATTTGAGATGGCAAATCTATTGGAATATAAATGCCCGTCCTGCGGCGGTGCCGTCAGCTTCGATAGCAGCATCCAAAAAATGAAGTGTCCTTATTGCGACACAGAGTTTGAGATGGAGGACTTGCAGGACAACGATACTGCGGAGGAAGCGGCGGCAAGCTCTCAGGTGGAATGGAACGGCGAAGCCGCCGGCGGCGAGTGGGCAGACGGAGAAACCGACGGAATGCTGGTTTATGTCTGCAAATCCTGCGGCGGCGAAATCGTCGGAGATGAAACGATGGGTGCTACGACCTGCCCCTTCTGCGATAACCCTGTGGTCGTGGCAGGGCAATTTGCCGGCGCATTGAAGCCCGATGTGGTCATTCCCTTTCAGTTGGATAAAAAGGCGGCAAAGGCAAAGCTCGTCGAGCATTTGAAGGGAAAGCGTCTGCTGCCCAAGGTCTTTAAGGATGAAAACCATATCGATGAGGTCAAGGGTCTGTATGTCCCGTTCTGGCTGTTTGACTCTGATGCCGAGGGTGACCTGTCGTACAACGCCACTAAGGTGAGAATGTGGAGCGACAGCGACTACGACTATGTGGAAACCAGCCACTATCATGTGGAGCGTGGCGGTATGGTCAGCTTCGAGCGTGTGCCCGTGGACGGCTCCTCAAAAATGGCGGATGACCTGATGGAGTCCATCGAGCCGTTCGACCCGAGCGATGCCGTGCCCTTCCAAACGGCCTACCTTTCCGGCTATCTGGCGGATAAATATGATGTTACCGAGGTCGAAAGCTTGGACAGAGCCAAGGAACGCATCGACCGCAGCGTCAAGGAGGTCTTTGAGGAAACCGTGCAGGGCTATAACTCTGTCACACTCAGAGGCAGCAATGTTCGCATCGAAAACGGCAAGGCGAAATATGCCCTCTATCCTGTTTGGCTTCTGAATACAAGCTGGAACGGAGAACGCTATACCTTCGCCATGAACGGACAAACCGGAAAATTTGTGGGAAACCTTCCCATGGATAAGGGCGCCTTTTGGCGTTGGTTCGGCGGCATGACAGCATTGGGCACCGCATTGACCTTGGGTGTGTCTGCGCTGCTCTATCTGCTGTAAGGAGGGGTTTATGATGAAAAAATTAACAGCGATTTTATTTGCGACCCTCCTGTCTCTGACGGCGCTTGTGCCCTTTGCCGGTGCCGCCCGTGCGGGAACGCCCCGTCTGGTGGATATGGCAGATATCCTGACGGACAGCGAAGAAGCAGAGCTTCTGAGTGAATTGGATTCCGTCAGCGAGGTGTGGGACTCGGAAGTCATTATCGTCACCACGACGGATACCGAGGGCAGCAGTGTAACGACCTATGCCGATGATATCTTCGACTATATCTATGCGGCAGAGAACGAAGAAGTCTATGGTGCGGACTACGAAACCAGCGGTATTTTGTTCCTGTTGGATATGGGGGGACGAGAATGGGCCATTTCCACTAGGGGTACGGGCATCCAAACCTTCACCGATGCCGGGCAGAAATACATTACAGGTAAGATGCAGTCCGATCTCTCCGATGGCTACTATGCCGATGCTTTTGATACCTTTATCGACGAATGTGACGACTTCTATGAGCAGGCTGCCACGGGTGAGCCTTACGACGTGGAGAATCTCTCCGGGGCAGAAGGCTATTCCCTCATTTGGATTCCCATTGCGTTGGTGGTGGGGCTTGTGTTGGCGCTGATTGTCACGCTCGTGATGAAGAGTCAGCTGAAATCCGTCGAGATGCAGGCGGCCGCTTCCGATTATCTGAAGCGGGATAGCTTCCAGCTCTCCCGACGGGAGGACATTTTCCTGAGAACGGATATTGTCAAGACGCCCAAGCCAAAGGACAATGACAACGATGGCGGCAGCAGCACGCATTTCAGCTCCTCCGGCACCGAGCACGGCGGTTCGAGCGGACGGTTCTAATTCCATTCCATACCAAAGAAAACGGGTGCGCCCTCCGATGCTTGTCGGAGAGCGCACCCGTTGTGTTTTTTGTTATCGACTCCGCCGCCAGAAAAAGAGTCCGACGGCATCCGCCAAAACCCAGCCGATGGGAATGGCCAGCCAAACGCCCTGCAAGCCGACGGCAGGAATCCCCGCCAGAAGATAGGCAAGCAGCACACGGGTGCCCAACGAAAGCACTGTGAGCACCACGCTCATCATGGGGCGGTTGATACCACGATAGAAGCCGTAGAGCAGGAATAAAATGCCGATACCGGCATAGCTTGCTCCGACGATACGGAGATAGGAGGCGCCAATGCGCAGGGTTTCAAGGTCCGTTGCCTCGATAAAACACAAAAGGAGTGGCTTGGCAAAGAGACAGACGAACAAGGATATGAGGACGCAAAAACAGAGCGAAAGCTTGAGGGCAACGACAGAACCCCGTTGAATTCGTTCCTCTTTTCCGGCACCGTAATTTTGGGCGATATAAGTAGAGAAGGCATTGCCGAAGTCCTGTGCGGGCAGATAGGCAAGGGTGTCGATTTTAACCGCCACGGTGAACGCCGCACCGGCGGCAAAGCCAAAGCTGTTCACCAAGCCCTGCACCATCAGGATGCCGAAATTCATCACCGACTGCTGTAAGGCGGTGAGGGAAGACTGATGAAAGACATGGGAAAGCACCTGCTTTTGCAGGTGACAGTGCCGCTTTTCGGGACAGAGCTGGGGCTGCTTTCGCACGAAATAGACGACAATCAAAACAGCTGAACCCGCTTCTGCGATCACCGTCGCCCATGCCGCCCCGCCGACACCCAAACCGAAGCCCAAGACAAAGAGCAAATCCAGCACCACATTGAGGAGAGAGGAAATCCCCAAAAACACGAGTGGCAGCAGCGTGTTTCCCACGCTCCGCAAAACAGAAGCAAGGAAATGATAGAGTGTGACAAAGACCATGCCGATGAGAATGATGTTTAAATAGTCTTCGGTCATGGTGCGTGCTTCGGGCGGAATGGAGAGCCACTTCATCAGAGGACGAATCAGAAAAAAAGCAGCGGCATTCAGTAGAAGTGAGGTGCCGAGCACCAGAACAAAGGCGTTAAAGAGTGCGGTTTTCAGTCGGTCATAGGATTTGGCGCCGTAGGCTTGGGCGAATACAATGCCGCTTCCCATACAAAGCCCCAAGACCACGGAGGTCAGCAGCACCATCACAGAATAAGAGGAGCCGACGGAGACCAAGGCCGCAGAGCCAAGTGCCTTGCCGACAATGATGGTATCGACAATCTGATAGACCTGCTGGAGCAGACTTCCGGCAATCATCGGAAGGCTGAAGCGAATCAAAGCGGTTCCGATGCGCCCTGTTGTTAAATCAAGGGTCAAAAAATCTTCATCCCTTTCGTAAAAAAATGGGTGCCTTGCCCAAGCAACGCACCCATTTTGTGTTTAAATGTGTAAGATAAATTTCGCTACCTGAAAATAAAGGATCAGGGTCAAAACGTCTACAATGGTTGAAATAAAAGGGCTTGCCATGACGGCAGGGTCTAGGTGGATGCGTTCTGCCAGCAGCGGTAGTGCGCAGCCGGCGGCTTTGGCGCAAATCACGGTGCAGACCATCGTGACACAAATGACCGCCGCAACGGGAATCGTCACCGCCTCGTTATGCAAAAGCAGGCGATCCACCAGCAGGAGCTTGACAAAATTACAAATTGCCAAGGTGAGACCGCAGAGCACAGCCACACGGATTTCCTTCCAGATGACACGAATGGTGTCCGAAAATTCCACCTCTCCCAGGGAGAGTCCACGAATGACGGCGACAGAGGCCTGCGTGCCGCTGTTGCCGCCTGTACCGGTCAGCATGGGGATGAAGGCGATGAGTACCGAACACGCCGCCAGAGAGGTTTCATATTGTGTCAGCACCATACTGGTAAGTGTGGCGGACAGCATCAGGATGAGCAGCCACGGGACACGAGAGCGCCACGTTTCAAAAACACCTGTGCGGAGATAGGGCTTATCGGAAGGGGTCATAGCGGCGATTTTTTCAAAGTCCTCGGTGGCCTCTTCCCGCATAACGTCGATGGCGTCGTCAACGGTGACGATGCCGACCAGACGGTTTTCTTGGTCAACGACGGGCAGTGCGACAAAGTTATATTTTGCAAACATCTGCGCTACGCTTTCCTGATCCTCCAAGGTGCTGACGGAAATGACGTTGGATTCCATGATGTCCTCCAAAACGTCGTCATCCTCGCTTAGGAGCAAATCTCGCAGGGAGATCATGCCGATCAGCTTACGGTTTCTGTCCATCACATAGCAGGTATAGATGGTTTCTTTGTCTACGCCGGTACGGCGGATGCGTTTGATGGATTCCTCTGCCGTCATATTCGGACGGAGACTGACATACTCTGTGGTCATAATGCTGCCGGCACTGTCGTCGGGGTATTTCAAAATTTCGTTGATCATTTTGCGCATTTCGGGATCAACCTGCTTTAAAATACGCTTGACGACATTGGCGGGCATTTCTTCCACGATATCAACGGCGTCGTCGACGTAGAGCTCGTCTACGACTTCTTTTAATTCGTTATCGGAAAAGCCTTGGATCAGAAGCTCTTGTGCTTCCGGCTCCATTTCAACGAAGGTTTCGGCCGCCAGCTCCTTTGGGAGCAGACGGAAGAGAAGGGGCAATTTTGCTTCGGGCAGCCCGGCAAAAACCGCCGCAATATCCGAGGCATTCATGGTAATCAGAATGTCTCGCAGTGTCGTATATTTTTTTCCCTCGACCAGGGCCTCCAGAGTATCCTCCAGAGTGACAACTGCTTTTTCTGCCATAGGTCTTTCCTCCCAGCTTGTTTCGTTCCGGAATGCGGATGCATTCCGTTTCTCAGCAGGAAGTAAGACACAGTAGCGGGCCGACTGTATTCTATTTTATACTAGAGTAACTGACAAAAATACCAGCACAAGCTCAGCGGCGCAAAAGGGGCGGGGACTTCGTTGGTGTCCTTGGTGGGCGCCGTTTGTCCTCGCTTCCGTTTGTGCCGTTATTTCTGCAAATTGCTCTAAATCATGAGCAAACAGACGCACCAACTGGGTGGTTCGTCCGCTTGCAAGAAACTTCGGCCTGCCAACGTGCCGTTACTACCGCCTGCGTCCATTTGTCTCACCTCACTCAAAATGATATTGGATTTCGAATCGAAAACCCTT
This sequence comes from uncultured Ruminiclostridium sp., assembly GCA_964420085.1. Taxonomy (GTDB): domain Bacteria; phylum Bacillota; class Clostridia; order Oscillospirales; family Oscillospiraceae; genus Evtepia. The sequence goes on along the minus strand of CAYQRI010000040.1, from coordinate 1,688 downwards.
TCTATTATATGTGTAAAGTGATTTTTTGTCAACGGGCAGAATCTTACCCAATCTCTCGATTTTTCCATCTAAAAACGAAAAAGTGGTGTGTAGCGGTCTCTTTTACTGCAAATCCGCTCCGAAACACGTTGTTTAGAAAAATATGCCAATTGCATAACGAAGGCAAAGTCGTGGGCACTCCACCTGTGCAGACAAGATGAAGCTTCGCTCTCAACCAAGCGTTGATAGCCATCCTTGCGACTTTGTGGTATTCTAGTCTGCGGGGTGATTATCCATGAATTACGAAAAAATTGCGGCGACCTTGAAATTTCTCCGCTTACAAAAAAATCTGACCCAGAAGCAGGTCGGGGCGCAGCTTGGGGTGACAGAACAGGCGGTTTCCAAATGGGAACGGGGGCTTGGCTTGCCCGATATTTCGCTCTGTCCTGCCTTGGCGGAGATATTGGGCGTGTATCTTATGGTCATTTTAACCGGTGATATGGAAGAAAATACGGAGGTAACACATAGCATGAAAAAATTACACTATCATTGCTGCCCCAGCTGCGGCAATGTCGTGGTCTCCATGACGGAGGCCAATATCTCCTGCTGCGGCAGACCCTTGCCAGTGCTTCCCTTGAAAAAGGCGGCGGAGCATCAGAAAATGACGGTGACAGAGGTGGAGGATGAACACTATATTTCCTGTGAACATCCCATGACAAAGGAAGATTATATCGCCTTCACTGTGTTTGCCACCGGCGAACGGTTGGATGTCGTGCGGCATTATCCAGAATGGAATCTGGAACGAAGGATTCCCAAACGTGCCCACGGACAGCTGATTTGGTATTCCAAAAAAGAGGGGCTGCTGTATCAGCTGCTTTGAACGGCAGGAAACACCACTTGAAGTCCTATCAACCCTGTAGTATACTGTGTTAATAGGAAAAGGAGGGGTGGGTATGCTGGTTTCGACCAAAGGACGCTATGCACTTCGTGTGATGATTGCGCTTGCCGCACAGGAGCGTGGGACGTATGTCCCGCTCAAAAGCATGGCACAGGAGCAGGGCATTTCTGAAAAATATCTGGAGAGCATCGTGGGTCTGCTCTCCAAGGCAGGACTCATTGACGGCCTGCGTGGAAAGGGCGGCGGCTATCGGCTGAACAGGGAAGCTGTCTCCTATTCGGTGGGGGAAATTCTTCGTCTAACTGAGGGGTCGCTTGCGCCTGTTTCCTGCTTGGAGGGGGAAGGGAATGGCTGTGAGCGGGCATCCTCCTGTAAAACACTCCCCATATGGAAGACCTTAGATGGGCTGATCTGCAATTATCTGGACAGCATTTCCATTGCGGATTTACTGGACGAACCCGAAGAAACCATATAACAAACCCAAAGGAAAAGTCCTGACTGTAAAGGTTGGGACTTTTTTTGTGCTTTGACCGAGAGAACTACCGAAATTTGCTCAATAAACCTATTGACAAGGTAGGTAATTGGAGGTATACTCGTATCAACCTACAAGAACGATAGGGAATAGATGAAACGAATATCAGGACAGCAAAGGAGCCATGCCATATCTCTGCTAAACTATATACCTCTGCCGATCAGCGGTAATACTTAAACATTTTATAGGCATCGTTTCTCACGGTGCGACGCATCAAATCAAACAAAGGGGAGAACGACCATGCAAATCTATGTTGATAACGCAGCAACCACCAAAATG
>CAYQRI010000039.1:4085-14748 GCA_964420085.1 uncultured Ruminiclostridium sp. | reverse complement strand
CAATGCCAAACGATTGTGTTTGGCATTGCACCCGTTTTTTATTTTATATAATGAGAATTGGCCTTAAGGAATCAATGGGAGGATTTTATGCGGAAACAAAGAGTGATAGCATTGCTGCTTACCCTGATTATGGTGCTGGGATTGGTGCCGGCGGGGGCTGTGACGGCAGGAAATGACATGACGGTTCAGTTCACCTATGCAAAGGGGAATGCGCTGTTCATGTCACCAACGAAGTTAAGAGTGACGGCAGGGTTGGCGAATAGCTATGGAATTGGAGAAAAAACAACGGAGCCAACCGTTCTCGATGCTGTAGTTGCAGCACATAAAATAAAATACGGTGACGAGTTTACCAGTGAGACTGCATCTGCGTTTCTCAACGAGGGATTGACGCAGCTATTTGGAGATAGTGGCTTTGGCGGACATATCATAAACGGACACTATAGCAGCGATCTTGCTTCCGCTGCTGCTTTGTCGAATGGAGATGTAGTAGATACATTTTTATATGATAGTTCTTACGGTGATTATTATGCTGCATTTTACCAAAATAACAGCATGGTTCGAGAAATCTCTTGCGATGTGGGACAGGAAGTTTCTTTATCTGTGCAGGGCTTTGGTGTTATGAATGCCTATCTCGGCGAAACGTGGATTCCGCTTGCAGATTTAAAGATCGGTACGATTGACCAACAGGGCGTTTTTACTGATTTAAATATAAATTCTGCGGAGAACGGCAGCTTTTCTGTCTCGTTCTCCCGAGAAGGCACCTATGTTTTAACCACCAAGGGAGCCTCTGGCAGTACACCTATTGTTCCTGCCTGGTGCGAAGTCACTGTAGCTGCGGCAATGACAGAGGAAGCCGCTAGGGCAAAGATTGCACAGGATAAGGACGCTCTTACAATCCCCGCCAGTGCGGAGGGGAATCTATCTCTGCCCAAAAAGGGGCACAGCGGAAGTACAAGTATTGCTTGGCAAACCAGCAATCCGGCTGTCATCAGTGCAGAGGGACGTGTCACAAGGGGGCTGACGGCTGAAAACGTTACGCTTACGGCAAGTATTTCGTGCGGCGCATATACGGATACAAAGAGCTTTCCCGTTGCAGTTCCTGCCTTGGATGAAGCTGGTGTGAAAGCACGCTTGGAGGACGCAAAAAAGGCACTGACCACGCTCTCCTTGTCACCTGTGGAGTATAGCGGAAAATCGGGCGGAAGCTATCCATATGAAGGCTCCGCAGCGGTGGACACCAACCTTTTGGAGAAGGCACAGGGAGTTTTGGCACAAGCGGCACCTGGGGTGCAGGTTGCCTTTCCAGTAGAATTTCAAGGAAATGATGCCATTGCAAAGGACGGCACGATCCGTTATGGAATAAAGGATCAAAGCATCGACTTGAGCTTTCTGTTAACACTTGGCACGGAAGCGCCCCTTTCGCTTACCGTTACTTCCATTCAAATCGCAAAGCACGCAGAGACAAAAGCGGAAGCGATTGCAAAAGAAATGCCAAAGGTGACAGAAGAAATCGTCTTAAACGGACAAGGAAAAAATGACGTAACGTCTTCACTGAAACTACCTGTCGGGAGTACATTTGGCATTGCCGTTAGATGGGAATCCAACCATCCTGCGATTACCATAGAAAAGGGAACCAGTTCCAAAACGGGGCAGCTTCACAAAGTGACCAGACCAGCGTTCGGTCAGCAGGCGGCCACGGTTACACTCACGGCTACCTTTGATTATGCGGAGATGAATCAGCAATACGGAATTTGTGAAGCCGGCGCAATGCCACCTCTCGCAGAACGCCAAAAAACCTTTGTCTTAACGGTACCTGCTTATACAGAAGACGAGTGGAATGCATTGAAGCAGGAAGCGGGAAATAAACTGCTGAAAAATATCGTCGCAGGCTATGACGCAAAGGATGCTACATGGTGGGGGACAAATGCCACCTTCTGGCACGCAGTCGGCATGAAAAGCTATGCTGAGTATATGGGTGTGAGCAATCCTGTGGCTGCCGATGCCAAACAGTCGTTTGTCAATACACAAATCGAAGCGGTCGTTTCCGCAAGCGGTCAAACTGCCGCCGATGCCAATAAACTTGCTGCGGCCATCAACGGATTTTCTGCATTGGGCTATGACCCGACGCAGCTGGAAACGGTGAACCATACGAAGCTCAATGCCGTTGCACGCTTGAAAGGCATTTCGATAGAGGAAGCCAAAAAGGGCTGGTATTCTACGGTAGCCCCCTATGTTTTAGCGGCACTGAATCAGGGCAACTATAGTAGTGAGGCGCAGGAAACAGCCCATGTCAACTATCTTTTGACTGAGCTTCAAAATGCAAACTGGTCATGGGGTGTGGATACACCGTGCATGATGTTGCAGGGCTTGATTCCCTATTATGATAGGGCAGAGGTCAAGGCTGCTGTCGATGCAGCAATCTTAACCTTGGCGGAGAAACAGGGCGAAAACGGCAGCTTCGGCAATGCCAACGGCGATGCTATGGCAATCATCGCACTTTCGATGCTTGGCATCAATCCGGATACGGACAGTCGGTTTGTGAAGAATAACAAAAGTCTGCTGGATGGACTTCTCAGCTATCAAACGGCAGAAAAGAACGGTTTTGGGTTTGCCAACACTACCTATAATGAAATGGCAACCTATCAGGGCTTTGTAGCCCTCTCCTCTGCGCTGCAGGTGATGAATACAGGCAAAGCCTACAATCCCTATGACGCTACCGCCCTGCCCAAGGTGGCGGCAAAGGCAACGGGTAGTACGACACCCAATGTGCCCTCGGAGCCAAGCGGCAGCCAGACGATTACCGTCTACTTTACGCTCAAAACGCAGAATGAAACGTGGATTCCGCAGACCTCCGCTACACTCAAAGACGATGCCACGGTTTACCATGCCTTTACACAGGTTTTGGATGCAAAGAATTTTAAGTATGTTGGGGCGGCAAACAACTATGTCTCCTCGATCACCCATGCAAACGGAACTACGTTGGCAGAATTTGATGGAGGAAAATCCTCTGGCTGGCTCTACAAGGTGAATGGAGCCTTGCCCGATGTGGGACTCTGTGACAAAACCCTTTCCAATGGCGATAGCATTGTATTTTATTACACGACCGATTGGACAAAGGACCCAGACGCAGGAAGCGTGGGCGGCTCCAACGCCGGAAACACCGCAGCTGAAAAGCCCTCTGTGGATGCCAGCGGAAATGCAAGCATTTCTGTAGCAAAGCCGGCGAAAACCGATGCAACCGGCACCGCTTCCGCTACGATAGATCGGGCGGAGCTTGCCGAAGCCGTTCAAAAGCTGACCCAAGCGGCTGGGAATGTGGGCGGAAAGAAGGAGGTCACGCTGGAAATCAAAGCCAGCGGCTCTGCTCGGTGTGTGGAAACGACTCTGCCGTCCGCTGCCCTTGCCGCCGTGAATGGAAAGGTAGATGCGCTGACGCTGAAAACAGGTGTGGCAGACCTTTCCCTCGACAGCAAAGCCTTGCAGGGAATCACCGCTGCTGCTGGCAGCAAGGGCGTGTGTATTTCTGCCGAAAAGCTCGACCCTAAGACTTTGCCCCAAGAAACCCAGGCACAGATCGGCAACCACCCGGTATTTTCCTTCCAAATCAAGAGCGGCAGCCAGTCGATTACGACCTTTGATGGCAAAATTAAAGTGGAGCTTCCCTATACCCCCGGCGCAGACGAAGATACAAAAAAGCTGACCGCCTATTATATTGCAGAAAATGGGGAAGTCAAGGCGATGGCAGGTGCTCGATATGATGCCGAAGCTAAGAGTATGGTCTTTGAAACGGATCACTTTTCCACCTTTGCCGTGGCCTATGATGCAAACAAACTGAGCTTTGCCGATGTTTCTCCCACGGCGTGGTATGCAGAAGCGGTTTCGTTTGTTTTCTCTCAAAACCTGTTCCAAGGGATTTCAGAGACTGCATTTGCACCCAACGAGAAAATGACAAGGGCGATGTTCTTTACCGTGCTGCACAGAATGAGTGAGGACAAAACGGTCACGGGGGGTGCGCTTTGGTATGAGGATGGCATGAATTGGAGCAAGAAAAACGGCATTTCGGATGGTACAAATCCAGACGAAGGCGTGACAAGGGAAATGCTGGTTACCATGCTGTGGCGCTATAGCGGTTCGCCAACTCTTGCAGAAAACAAAGGCTTGCAGGGCTTTTCCGATGCGGATGCCGTTTCCGATTGGGCGGTCACGGCGATGGCATGGGCAAACGAAAAGAAGGTTGTGCAGGGAACAACCGAGAGTACATTAAGCCCCAAACAGGGTGCCACCCGTGCAGAGGTTGCGACGATACTGATGCGGTTTTTGCGTTTGCAGTAAAGAAAGCTTGCAAAAACAAAGCGAATGATGGATACTAAATAGGGGATACTCTGCGAGTGCCCCCTCCCATTCTCAAAAATGAAGGAGGAAGTTTATGCAGCTCAAAAAATGGGGAGCCGCTCTCTTGGCAGTTTTCCTGCTGAACAGTGGTTCTATTTCTGTCCTCGCTGTTTCCGATGCAGAGTGGCATAACGCACTGGCAGATACCGCAGCCGTGCTTTATGAGACAGTCAACCGTCCGCAGGTTGCAGCCATCGGCGGAGAGTGGACAATTTTAGGGTTGGCACGCAGTGGGTGTGCCATTCCCGATACCTATTATGAAACGTACTTTTCTGCTGTCCAACAGACCTTAAAGAACTGCAATGGCAGGCTGTCCGACAAAAAATATACCGAATATTCCCGTGTGGTGCTGGCACTCACCGCAATCGGAAAGAATCCAACCAATGTGGCAGGCTACAACCTGCTCACCCCCTTGGGGGATTATGAAAAGACAATCTGGCAGGGAATCAATGGACCTGTGTTTGCCCTCCTTGCCCTCGACAGCGGCGACTACGAGATACCCCGCAATGCACAGGCAAAAACCCAAGCCACCAGAGACCTCTACCTCCAGAGAATTCTGGAGACACAGGCGCAAGACGGCGGCTGGAGCCTGTTGCAGGAGAAGACGGCACCCTCCGACCCCGATATCACCGGCATGGTTTTGCAGGCGCTTGCCAAATATCAGGCACGCAGTGAGGTGAAGCAAGCGACAGAGCGTGCATTGACCTATCTATCGGGTGTGCAGGATGCGCAGGGCGGCTTTTCCGCTTGGGGTACGGTGAATGTGGAAAGCTGTGCCCAAGTGCTGGTCGCCCTGACGGAGCTTGGGGTGCCGATGGACGATCCACGCTTTGTGAAAAACGGACACACCCTGCTGGATCATCTCATGACCTTTTATCGGGCAGGAACGGGCTTTTTGCACAGCACAACGGGTGCAGGCACCCAGCTTATGGCGACGGAGCAGGGCTTTTATGCCTTGGTCGCCGCTCAGAGAGCCGCAGAAGGCAAGCCGAGCCTTTATCGCATGACAGACCCGATTTCTATCGGAAACGGGGCGGGGGGCGCTGGTTTGCCGAATAAGCATCCGGATATCAAAAAAATGCCCGTCCTCCAGCCGGGAAAAACCTTCCTTGACGTTTCTGCTGCTACGGAACCGAATCGGACGGAAATCGAAGCCCTTGCGGCACGGGGCATCCTAAACGGAAAAACCCAAGAAACCTTTGAACCCCAAGCCTCCATGACACGGGCAGAGTTTGCCGCCGTCGCCGTGAGAGCCTTGGGACTGCCCCAGAAAACGGGCACGCAATTTGAGGATGTGAAGCCGACGCAGTGGTTTGCACCCTTTGTCGGCAGTGCCTATGCCTATGGCATTGTCAAGGGAACGGACAGCACCCACTTTACGCCGGAGGGTACCATCACAAGACAGGAGGCGGCTGTTATGGTGGCAAGAGCGGCCGCTCTGTGTGGGATGAACACCGAACAGACAGACACAGCGGTTTGGGATATGCTGGCACAATTTGGGGACGCTATGACAGTGGCCGCTTGGGCGAAGCCCTCGCTGGCGTTCTGCTATACCGCAGGCATTTTGAATGCGGAGGAGACGGAGATCCGACCCCTTGTCTCCATCACAAGAAGTGAAATTGCCAAGATGATGTATGTGCTTTTAGACGGCGCAAAGCTGCTGTGAGGAATGAAATACGATGTGGTTCAAACGAAATAAGTGGAAGATACTCCTACCCACGCTGATGCTCCTTGTTTTGGGGGTTGCCTTCTGCTTCGGCGGCGATGCGCCGGGGATGCAGGGCGTTAAAGCGGGGGAGGAGAGTACCGTTTCGGGGAAGCCCTCCACCCCCGAAACGGTGCCTGAGCAAGCGGAGTCGGCACCCCAAGAATCAGTAGAAGCACCAAGACTGGAAGACCGCCCCGGCGGCAAAGAAGGTAACTTGAGTGGAGATGAGAAGATTGCAGCTGCTGAAAAATTGGCACAGGAGACCGCACAGAAACCAAAACCACCCCAGACAACCGAAACGAAACCCAGCGGAAGCGTAGAAAAGAATCAGAACCAAGTAGCGCAGCCACCAGCAGAGGAAACACCGAACCCCACACCACCCAAGGCTGAACCTGTAGAGGAAACGCCGCAGACCTGCACGCTTTCGGTGCGGTGTGACAGCATTCTCAGCCGTATGGAGTGGCTCGATCCGGCAAAGACGGCACTGGTGCCGACAGACGGCGTGATTTTCCCCGAAACGACCGTCACCTTCTCTGAGGGAGAGAGCGTCTTTCAGGTGTTGCAACGGGAATTAAAAAAAGCGAACATTCACATGGAATTTGAAAAGACCCCTGTCTATCATTCCGCCTATATCGAGGGGATTGCGAACCTCTATGAAATGGATTGCGGCGAGCTTTCCGGCTGGATGTATGCCGTGAACGATTGGTTCCCAAACTATGGGTGCAGTCAATATACCCTCAAGGCGGGGGATGTGGTGCGGTGGGTCTATACCACCGACCTTGGTGTGGATGTCGGCGGATTTCAAGGTGTAAAGCAATAGAGCATGGAGCGAACCAATAGAAAGGGGGGCGTGTCTTGCACAATGCCTTTGCAAGCTACCATCCAAGCGTGAATTTTTTGTACTTCGGGCTGGTGCTGCTCTTTTCCATGTGTTTTATGCACCCAGTCTGCCTGATGATTTCCCTTGTCTCCTCGTTCAGCTATGCCCTGTATCTGGGCGGAAGAAAAACGCTGCGGTTTGCGCTTGTCTTTATGCTCCCCATGCTTCTCATGGCGGCAGTGATCAATCCGGCCTTTAATCATAAAGGCGTGACGGTGCTGACCTATCTGCCCACGGGCAACCCCCTGACCTTGGAAAGCATTCTTTATGGCTTGGCCGCCGCTGTGCTGCTCACCAGTGTCGTTTTTTGGTTTTCCTGCTACAACCAGATGATGACCTCAGATAAGCTCGTTTATCTGTTCGGACGCATCCTTCCCGCACTTTCCCTGATGCTTTCTATGAGCCTGCGCTTTGTGCCCAAGCTGAAAGCACAGCTTGCGTGCATCGTGGAGGGACAGCGTGCGATAGGACGGGATCCGTCGGAGGGGAGCGTCGTGGCAAGGCTCCGAAAGGGCACCACCATTCTATCCATTCTGCTGACTTGGAGCTTGGAAAATGCCATCGAGACAGCCGACAGCATGAAGGGCAGAGGGTACGGACTGCCCGGGCGCTCCGCCTTTGCGCTCTATCGCTTTGAGCCACGAGACAAAGCGGCACTGCTTTGGCTGTGTGGCTGCGGCGGCTATTTGCTGGCGGCATGGGCGGTGGGCGGCTTTGCCTTTCGGTATTTTCCCTGTGTGCAGGGCGGCACACTGACCCCCCTCACCCTGAGCTTTTTTATCGCTTATTTTTTGCTGTGCATGACACCCATGATTTTAAACAAAAGGGAGGCGTTTCTGTGGAAGGAAGCCGAATCGTAACCGACAGTATTGCCATGCGGGACTTCTCTTTTTGGTATCCCGAGCAGGAGAACGAGACCCTGAAAAAACTCACCCTAACCGTTCCGAAGGGTGAGTTTTTGGTGCTTTGCGGGCCATCGGGCTGTGGGAAATCAACCTTGCTTCGCCACTGGAAGCCCGCCCTTGCCCCCAGTGGGCATCAAACGGGTGAAATCACCTTTGAGGGCAGACCACTTTCATCACTTGACCACAGAGAGCAAAGCGAACGCATTGGCTTTGTAGGACAGTCACCGGAAAACCAGCTGGTCACAGATACCGTGTGGCATGAGCTGGCCTTCGGCTTGGAGAGCTTGGGCTGTGATACCCCAACCATCCGCAAGCGTGTGGCATTTATGGCAAGCTTTTTTGGGATACAAACGTGGTTTCATCAGAAGGTGACCGCCCTTTCAGGCGGACAAAAGCAGCTCTTGAATTTAGCGTCTGTGATGGTCATGCAGCCGTCGGTTCTCATCCTAGACGAGCCGACCAGTCAGCTTGACCCCATCGCCGCTTCCGAGTTTCTGGCTGTTTTGGGAAAGCTGAATCGAGAGCTGGGCACGACCATTCTACTCAGTGAACACCGCTTGGAGGAGACCTTTCCCTTGGCTGACCGTGTCGCTGTGCTGGACGGCGGTCAGTTTGTCTGTGTCGATACACCGAGCCGTGTCGGGGAGCAGCTGAAGGACTTAAAGCATCCGATGTTTCTTGCCATGCCTACACCCATGCGAATTTGGGCATCGGTGGAAAGTCAAGCGGTTTGCCCTGTGACCGTCAGCGAAGGCAGGGGGTGGCTTGCGGACTTTTTACAGGAGCCGAAAACGCTCCCGGAAGAAACGGTACTTCCCTGCGGGGAGGTCGTGCTCTCCACAGAAAACCTTTGGTTTCGCTATGAAAAAGACAGCCCCGATGTGGTGCAGGGGCTTTCCATGATCCTGCACGAGGGAGAGCTGCTCACACTTGTGGGGGGCAACGGGACAGGGAAGACCACCGCCCTGAAGCTTTTGGGCGGCTTGCTCCAAGCCCAGCGTGGAGAACGGACGGCAAGCAAGTGCATCGGAATTTTGCCGCAAAACCCACAAACGCTTTTTGTGAAAAAGACGGTGCGGGAGGATTTACTGGAGCTTGGAGCGGGGGGACGGATGGACAAAGCGAGCCTGGAAGCAAGGGTTGCTTCTGTGGTGCAGCTTTGCCGGTTGGAAACGCTGCTGGAACGGCATCCCTATGACCTTTCCGGCGGCGAGCAGCAACGGGCGGCCTTAGCGAAAATTTTGCTTTTGGAGCCGGAAATCCTCCTGCTGGACGAGCCGACCAAGGGACTGGATGCAGCCTTCAAACGGGAGTTTGCTGCCATTTTACGGAGTCTTCAGGGGCAAGGCTGTGCCATTTGCATGGTCAGCCATGATATTGAATTTTGTGCCCAGTATGCCAGTCGGGTGGCGCTGTTTTTTGATGGCGGTATCGTCACCGAAGGAATGCCCCGTGCATTTTTTTCCGGCAATCCCTTTTACACCACGGCGGCGAATCGCATGAGCCACCTGCTTTGTGAGGATGTGGTTACAGCGGAGGAGCTAATGACTGTGTGTGGGGGAACGCTGCCGCCGCCTCTCCCTTTGCTGTCCCCTGAAGCCCCGCCCTTGCCCACGCCCAAGCCGAACAGTGCAGTGGCACCCCCAAAAAAGCTGTCGGTCTTTAGAAAAACAGCGGCGATTCTTTGCGGTGTGCTTGCCCTGATTTTATTTGGAAAAATCTTAGGAGACACGAGCCTATCCGAGCTGCTGGATGCACAAGGTCTGACGGCAGCGGGGCAGGACAGCCTGCTTTGGACGGGACTTTTATTGCTGGTGCTTGTCGCCCTCACAGTATGCCTCACCAGAAAGGCGCCGCCCCCCACACGCCCGGTGCAGCTTCCACGCACAGAGCGTGTCCTTCCCAAGCGAACCCTTGTGGCAGCGGGTGTGGTTCTTCTGCTCATTCCGCTGACGCTGTTCATCGGTGTGGTTTATTTAGGGGGAAGACACTATTACTTTATTGCACTGCTGGTGCTATTTGAATGTATGGCGCCCTTTTTCCTGCTCTTTGAAGGGCGAAAGCCCAAGGCACGGGAATTGGTGTTGATCGCCGTGCTGTGTGCGATTGCCATTGCCGGACGTGCCGCCTTTTTCATGCTGCCGCAGGTCAAGCCCGTTTTGGCGCTGACCATACTGGCGGGGGTAGCGTTGGGGGGCGAGACGGGCTTCTTGGTGGGGGCGGTGACCATGCTCCTCTCGAATATGCTTTTTTCACAAGGACCGCTGACGCCCTTTCAGATGTTCGCCATGGGCATCATTGGCTTTTTGGCAGGCGTTTTATATCGGAAGGGCGTACTGCGGCGGACGAGGGCATCGCTGGCTGCCTTCGGTGCAGTGACGGCATTGGTGGTTTACGGCGGGATTATGAATCCGGCGGCTGCGCTGGTCTGGCTGCACGAGCTGAATGTGCCCATTCTTCTGAGCTACTATCTCACCGGTCTCCCCATGGATCTCATCCACGCCGTTTCCACCGCCCTGTTTTTGTGGGTCGGCGCCGAGCCGATTTTGGAAAAGCTGGATCGGATTAAGGTCAAATACGGACTTCTGGCGGGCAGATGAAGGTTGCCTGACCCACTGTAGGGCGACCCTCTGGGGCGCCCGCCGTTTCTTTGGCAACTCAATATAGAGAAATGGTCTAAAAGTGGATGTTCGAAGAATTGGTATCGCCTTTACTTTCCTTGTGATTTCGTGTATAATGGCTTGCGTTTGAGCAAATGCCAACAAAAAGGAAATGAGA
>CAYQRI010000039.1:0-3985 GCA_964420085.1 uncultured Ruminiclostridium sp. | reverse complement strand
GATTTCGTGTATAATGGCTTGCGTTTGAGCAAATGCCAACAAAAAGGAAATGAGAACAGACGATGGAAAAATCAGTCATTATTTCAATTCGCGGGGTACAGGAAATGCTTGGCTCCGACGAACAAGATGTCATGGAGCTGGTCACGCAGGGCGTTCTTTTCGATAACACGCAGGGCGGACTTTCTCTCACCTACGAGGAAAGCGAGCTGACCGGTCTGGAGGGAACCACGACAACCTTTCAGGTCGAGCATGACAAAATCATTTTGAGACGAGAGGGAGCCCTCAATTCTGAAATGATTTTTCAGGAGGGGAAGCGCCACGTTTCCCTTTACCAAACGCCGTATGGCGGTTTGATGCTGGGCGTGAAGACACGCAAGGCGCACTCTACGCTCTACGACGTAGGCGGTGCGCTGAATATTTGCTATGTTCTGGATGTCGATGACCAGACCATCGGTGAAAATTCGTTTGATATTCAAGTGAAAGAGGTGGGCGCTGCGGAGACCGCTGTGCAGCACTGAGACTCAAAAAATGGGCAGGAAAGCCCACAATTATGATAGAGACAAAGGGTGATAGTATGGCAAATTTGATTCAGTATGCGAAGGAACAGGTGTCGGCGCTGACCAATCACGCCTATGAAACGGCGGCTTCCAAGGGACTTCTGCCTGCGGGCGTTTCGGTGAGAGCATCCGTGGAGATTCCGAAGGATCCTCAGAACGGAGATTATGCATCCTCCTTCGCTATGGCATCAGCTAAGGCGATGAAGCAAAATCCTCGTGTGATTGCACAGACCTTGATTGACCACATGGACTTGGAAGGCACCATCTTTCAGGCGGTGGAGCTTGCAGGCCCCGGCTTCTTGAATTTCCGCCTTGGCGCCAAATGGTATGGTGACGTTTTGGCGGAGATTGAAAAGGAAGGCGACCTCTACGGACGCAGCACAGAGGGTGCGGGCAAAAAAGTCATGGTGGAGTTTGTTTCCGCCAACCCAACCGGTCCCATGCACATGGGCAACGCCCGTGGCGGCGTGTTGGGCGATACCTTAGCCAATGTCCTAAAGCGTGACGGCTGCGATACCTGGAAGGAATTTTATGTCAACGATGCCGGCAACCAGATTCATAAGTTTGCGGTCTCCATTCAAGCAAGGTACCTGCAAATCCTGCTGGGGGAGGACGCAGTGCCGTTCCCCGAGGACGGCTATCATGGTGCGGATATCAAGGAGCTGGCACAAAGCTTTTATGCACAGCATGGGGACAAGTATCGTGACGTAGCTGAGCAGGTGCGTTTGGATGCCCTTGCTGCCTTTGGTTTGGAGCAAAACATCCCCAAAATGAAGGCAGATTTGGAGCGCTATGGCATTGTCTATGATGCGTGGTTCTTTGAATCTACCCTGCATGACGCAGGCACTGTGGCAGAGACCGTTGCCCTGCTCTCCGAAAAGGGCTGGACCTATGAGAAGGACGGCGCTTTGTGGCTGAATACCACGGAGCTTTTGAAGAAAAAGTTCTTGGCAGAGGGCAAGAGCCAAAAGCAGGTGGATAAGCTCGACCTGAAGGACGATGTGCTCTGCCGTGCCAACGGCTTTTATACCTATTTCGCCGCCGATATTGCCTATCACCGCAATAAATTAGAGGTGCGTGGCTTTGATGAGGTCATCGACGTTTGGGGTGCTGACCACCACGGTCATGTGGCACGGCTTCAGGCGGCCTTGGACGGCTTGGGTCTGGACGGCTCACATCGTCTGGTGGTGGTGCTGATGCAGCTGGTGAATTTGTTGCAGGATGGACAGCCGGTGCGGATGTCAAAGCGCTCGGGCAAAGCGATTGCCCTGCATGACCTTTTGGACGAGGTAAGCGTGGATGCTGCCCGTTATTTCTTCAATTCCCGTTCCGCTACAAGCCCTGTGGATTTCGATTTGGACTTGGCGGTGCGTGAGGACAGCGAAAACCCGGTTTATTATGTTCAGTATGCCCACGCCCGCATTTGTACCTTGGTGGAGCGTCTGAAGCAGGAGGGCTTTGCCGTGCCTGCGGCATCGGATGTGCAGAGTGAGCTGCTGAACACCCCCGAGGAAACCTCTCTCATTCGTACCTTGGCACGTCTGCCCGAGGAAATCCATGCTGTGGGTCGGGACTACGATCCCTCCCGCATCAACCGCTATCTTTTGGAGCTTGCGGGAGAATTCCATCGCTTCTATAATGCACACCGCATCAAGGGTGCAGAGCCTGCCGTGCTTATGGCACGCCTGAAGCTGGTGGACAGCGTACGTTCTGTTTTGGCAAATGGTCTGAAGCTGCTGGGTGTCACTGCACCAGTGAGTATGTAAGCCTCTGCTAATCTCGAGATTGTTTGATAGTGCGTCAATAAACTTTTATTCCCAAGGGTAACGTTGGGCTTTCTGTACCACCCATGCGTTGTGCCCTGATTTGGAAACTGTTTTGATGCTTGGATTTATTGAATCCTGAATTTTCAAAAAAACCTTTCCCACCGTTGTTTGGAAGAAACATCTTCCATAGAACGACGATGGGAAAGGTTTTTTCACACGCCAAATCCAGGTTTGGCATTTGTCACAAAAAATACAGTAACCAAATCTGGGTACAGCTTGTTGAGTTCTGTGGCACTACCGTTTCCACTGTGGCACAGAGCCAAGCGGAGGAGCGGGAGCGACGACTTAATCACTCCGGGGATGCAAGGGGCGCACCCCTTGCTGCTCTTTCTCAAGGCTTTCTCCAGAGAAAGCCTTGCCCCGCCCGGGTAGGGCGAAACCATCAGGCGACTGAAGGTCGCCGTCGTCCCCGCCCGTGGCGGGTAGCGGCTCTTAGCCGCTGATAGAGATCAAATTCTCTGTAGCGGAACGCAGTGCCAAGGCGAGGGCGTCGATGTCCTCCCTTGTGTTGCTTGGGGCGAGAGAGACCCGAAGAACACCGTCCCGTACCGACTTGGGAAGATTCATGGCGGCATATACATGGCTGGCCTTCCCCTTGTGGCAGGCAGAGCCAGAGGAAAGACAAATGCCCTGGTCACTCAAATACCGTACCACCACCTGACTGGGGTAGCCCGCAAGAGAAATGGTGAAAATATGTGGGGCATCCCCCTCCGATACCACCACCAGCTTGGGCACGCTGCTTTGCAGCGTTTGCAGGGCATAGCGTTTCAAATCCGATAAATAGGTGCTGTGCAGCGAAAGCTGTTCGAAATTCACCCGACACGCTGCGGCAAAGGCGGCAATCTGTGCGGTCGGCTCGGTGCCGGAACGCAGATTTTTTTCCTGTCCGCCACCACGCAGGAAGGGAATGGCTTGCAGACCCTTCCGAATATAGAGCGCACCGCTTCCCTTCATCCCCCCAACCTTATGGGCACTGACCGTGAGCAAATCCACCCCCAAAGAAGCAACAGTGAAGGGAAGCTTGAGAAAGCCCTGCACCGCATCCGTGTGGAGCAAGGCGGTGCTCTTGGTGCGCTTCAGAAGCTTTGCAATCTCCGAAACCGGCTGAATGGCGCCGGTTTCATTGTTCACCAGCATGACAGAGACCAAAACCGTGTCAGGACGCAAAGCGGCCTCTAATTGCTTTAAATCGATATGCCCCGTGCGGTCGGGGTGCAAATAGGTCACCTCATAGCCTTGCGCTTCCAGTGCCTTACAGGGCTGCAAAATGGCGGAATGCTCAATGGCGGTGGTGATGATGTGGCGTCCCTTGTGCCGTCCAAGGTGGACAGACAAGGAAATCGCCCAGTTATCCCCCTCTGTGCCGCAGGAGGTAAAATACAGCTCGTCAGGGGCGCAGCCGAGTGCGTTTGCCACGGTGGCACGGTGCAATGCGACCTCCTTTGCTGCCTGCGTACCCAAATGGTGGAGGGAGGATGGATTGCCGAAGCCCTCCGTCATGGCGTAAAGTGCCGCTTGGGTGGCCTCGGGAAGCATCGGAGTCGTAGCGGCATGGTCTAGGTAAATTGTCTGCATGGGAAGCAACCTCTTTCAGGATGGATT
>CAYQRI010000038.1:8224-14944 GCA_964420085.1 uncultured Ruminiclostridium sp. | reverse complement strand
ACCGAAGCTTCTGTTCAGCTTCAGCTGCTTCCATTCGCTTTAATTCGTCAATATCCGAAAATACGGCATGAAATTCCGGATTCCCACTTTTATTACATAAATAGGTTGCTCTTAAATTGATAAATCGAGGAATTCCACTTTTAGTCTTGATTCGATAGGTAAGGTTTATATCGGATTGCGTTTGAATCGCCTTTTTCAGCTCCTGTTGGACATATGGGACATCTTCCTCCCAAATCAGTTCCATGGCATCTTGTCGGTTGTAGGCGTCACGCTCCCTTCGGGAAAATCCGGATAAGGCACAGAGCCCTTCGCTATAATACTGGGTGACAGCCTTTCCATTCACAATTTCATATAGTACAATCGCCCCGGGCACGGTATTGACAATGGTTTCATATTTATCAAGCGCTTCCTCTGCCTGAACCTTGAGCTTGATATTTTCTTGCATTATTTTTCTGTTTCCTGTCACATCCTGAATGTATTCCACATGAAGGAGCGTATCATTCCAAAGCGTTAATTTACCACGCAGGCAATATATTTTTTGGGTAACAGGATGTTTGAAATCACGCTCAATAAAGCAATCCCTTTGGAATGAATCCATTTTACAAAATTCACACGGGCTGGATCGTCCGAATATAAAGGCGTAGCATTTTTCACCACGATAGCATTTATTTTCTTTCTTTAGCATTTCCAAAGCCGTTGTATTCATATGCAACAGCTCATACGTTGTCACGTCATTCACATAAATGGCATTGCTGGATTCATTGACTAAATTATCATGCAGTTTTAACGTAGCAGTAAGTTCCTTCTCTTTTCGAAGATGGTATCGCCCCAATGCATTGCGCACTCTAGCTTGAATAATTTTGTCATCCGTCGGTTTCCTAATGAAATCCCATGCACCGCTTTCCAGTGCTTTTAGCTGATACCTTCCTTCTGCTGTGATAGCAATGACTGGGACATCCTTATATTCGCTGTTTGAAATCCATTGCAGAACTTCAATTCCGTCCATTTCCGGCATGATGATATCCAAAATAATCATAGAGATGTTGATATTTTGAATGACCTTCACAGCTTCCTTTCCATTGCACGCAGTGAAAACGGAAAATTCCTCAGAAAATAGCGAGGCCAGCCTCTCTCTATTTGCTTCTATATCATCCACAATGAGTATTTTCTGTTTATTTTTCATCCGTATCCTCCCGGTGATTGTTCGAAATCGAAATTTTCTCCCAATATTGTTTCCACTTCTCTATATTTTCCGCCGTACCAATGGTCTTCACAGGCTTGCCGTCCTCATCGAAGAGGTTTGTACAATGGATGTGCCACCATAGTTGCTTGCCATCAGGAGCAAGCAGAGGAATATAATAGGAAACATCGTTTGCACCGTCGTAAAGCTCTTGCTGCTTTTGCTGATACAGTGCAATATATTTTTCCGGAATAATGCCACTTTCCACCAAAAATCGACTATAATGCGGCGTAATATCTGCAAACCCATAGCGGGAACCCTGTAAGCCGCTGATACAGATATCCGTTCTTAAATCATGCTCCCAATATTGCAGTCCCGTGTGCTCGAGCGCAATTTCTAGTTTCTTTTTACTTTCCAAAAGTGCCTCTTGCATTTCGTGGCTTTGGGTAATATCAATAATGGTTACATAAAAATATTCTGTACCGTCGTCATCACGCACCAAATGCCCAATATCATGCACCCAGCATAGACTTCCGTCGGCTTTTTCAATGCGATACTCACATTCATCGACATCGCCTACCATAATTTGCTCTTTGATTTCTCGTTCGACACGCACACGATCCTCATGCCACACCAAATTTGAAAATCTATTGTTGAATTTGGCATCGAATTCTTCTCTGGTATATCCTAGCATTTTCAGCATATTTTCGCTGACAAAATCAAAAAAATCGCTCTGCATATGATACCGGAAAATACCGCCCGGCATCAAATCCAGCAGTCTCTTTCTGTCCTGCGAAACCGCCGCTATTTTTTTATTGATGGTGGCTTTATAGGTATTATCCTGTATATACTGGATGCGAGCCTGTTTCCCGCCCCAATCTACCAATTTCCCTTTTACAATATAGCTTTTATCCGTTCCGGCAGGAGAAAATTCGTGTTCGCAATAGTCCTTCGATAGCTTACTGATGTGGATACAGTGCTCACACGGCGCCTCTTGATCCCACAGTACCTCGTAGCATTTTTTTCCGATACATTCTTTTTTGGATTTTCCTGCAATCTGGCAGGCCACATCGTTTAAATAAAACAGATCATGGTTCTGGGCATCACAGACGAGCACAGCATCGCTGGCTTCATCCATCAGCCAATCCATGTTGCGGAACAGAACATAGGAGGGCAGCTCCACACCTGCACCATAGATTTGATATTGATTTTTTCCCAGCCTTTTTGCCGTGAGCAATGCCATGTCTGCATTCTGGTATAAGGTCTCATACTCTTTTCCATAAGAGGGAGAGGTACAAGCACCGACGGAACAAGTGATTTCTATTTCCTCAACGGTAAATTTCAAGCTTGCACACAATTTCTCCAACCGGCAGTTCAGTTCTTCTTTTGTGAAATGCGTGCAGACAAAAACAGCAAATTCATCTCCGCCAAAACGAGAGATGAGATCTTCCTCTCTAAAGCAGCGTCTCAGGATATTTGCCACCTTTTTCAGTGCTTCGTCGCCCTTCCTGTGTCCTAATCCGTCGTTAATCCGCTTGAAGTTATCAATATCCAGTATAACAAAGGTCGCTTCCAGCGCAGAATTTTTACGAAAAGCACTTGTGATCTGGGTTTCAAATTCGGTTCTGTTGTATAGCCCTGTCAGACCATCCATCTTTGCTTTTTTCTCTATTTCACGTATTTTTTTCAGCAAGATATTTTTTTCCTGCATCTTATCCAAGCGACTTCCTGCCAAGACATTTTTCACTCTGGCCCGTGCAACCTGCGGGTTGTATGGCTTATCGATAAAATCGGCTGCACCCATTGCCAAAGCCCTTGCTTCGCTTTCATCGTTACCCTGAGAGGTCACAATGACCGGAATAGACTTTTGCGTCGTATTGCCTTTTAATTTTGCCAGCAAATGAAAACCGTCCATACCAGGCATCACGAGATCCAATAAAATAATATCGATTTTCTCGGCATTCTCCTTAATATATTCATACGCAGCTTGACCATTATCCGCCTCAACGATAGTGTATAGCTCCGTAAAAATTTCTGATAAAATACTCCGGTTCAATTCGATGTCATCTACAATCAGCATCACTCTGCTGGATTTGCTTTTTTTCACCGTGACTCGGTTTGAATTTTTTATTTTGGTGGCAGTATGCATCGAATGATTCGATACTGCATTGCACTTCAAGTGCGTTTGGAAATCGTTTCGATTCATGGGCTTGGCATAATAAAAGCCTTGCACATAATTACAGTCCATATTGCGTAGTATATCGAGCTGCTCCTTGGTTTCCACTCCCTCGGCAACGACAGGGAGATTAAGCCACTTTGCAAGGCTGATGACAAAGCTTAATATGCTTTTGCTGCTATTCTTTTTCGATTCATTTTGAATAAACTTAATATCCAGCTTCAGGATATCAATGGGAAGCTCAGAAAGCATATTTAAAGAGGAGTAGCCGGAGCCAAAATCATCCATTTCAATGACGAAGCCAATGACCTTTAATTGCTCAATCATTTCTATGAGCTGGCTCGGATTTTGGGTATAGGCTGTTTCTGTGATTTCAAGATGCAGATACCTTGGATCGATGCTGTATTTTTGAATTAAATCCAATAAAATATTTGGCAATTGGGGATTATATATATCCGCTCGAGATACATTCACAGAAATGGGCACAACAATCTCTTGATTGGACATACACTCATGCAGATATTGGCACACGGTTTCCCACACATAGATGTCAAGCTCTGTAATAAATCCATTTTTCTCAAAAAGCGGAATAAACTCTCCGGGTGAAATGAACCCTTTTTCCGGATGCATCCAGCGTACTAAGGCTTCGGCGCCTGCAACCTCTTCCGTCAGAATGTCATATTTGGGCTGATAGTAAACCTGAAATTGCTGTTCGGTGACTGCTTTTTTCATTCCATCAACCATAGACTGCTCCATCCATAACGATTGGATCAAGGTATCATCATAAACGGCATAGTGCTGGTCGTATTTACCCTTGATAGAATTACACGCAAGCAAAGCTCTGTCACACATTGCATTGACAGGAATATTCACATCCTCAATCGGATAGATCCCAAAGTTTACACGGATGGCGATGTTAAGCGGAAAAAGATTGATTTCCTGGATGGTATATTCAAACGCTTTATTTTGATACGCTTTTTCTCCACGCGGCAGCAAGCAAGCAAATTTATCGCCGCCTATTCTGCCGCAGATTCCATCCTTACCAATCTTTTTCTGCATTTTTTCTGCGATAAATTTCAGTAAATCGTCGCCGACCTTGGTGCCAAACAAGTCATTGATCAGCTTAAACCGCTCGATATCCATGCAGACAATGTCATATTTTTGTTTTATATTTTCCCGCAGTGTTGTTTCTGCTTTTTTATAAAAGAACGCTTTGTTCAGAACACCGGTAACCGTATCATTTTCCACTGCATGAATAAAGGCAGCCGTCTCCCGGAGCTTGATGGTATTTGCAAGCCTGTGCTTGATGATAGATGCCTTATATGGCTTTGCGAGGAAATCATTTGCGCCAAGAGAGAGCGCCTTGTCCTCTGCATCCGCTGTGGTGTCGCTTGTGGTTACAATAATAGGAATACCGCACAGTATCTGGCTCTGCTGCATCTTCTGCAATACTTCGTAGCCGTCCATAACTGGCATGACAATATCCAACAAAAGGGCAGAAATCGTGGATGCGTACTGATATAGCACCTTCAAAGCCTGACTGCCGTTTTCTGCTTGCAGGAGGTGATAGTCTCGCTCTAAAATTTTACATAGAATTTTTCTATTGACAGGATTATCATCTACAACTAATATTGTTTTTTTATTTGGCATAGCAGTACCCTCCCGCTCAATTTGTATGCTGCTACATACCTCTCTATAAAGTCAGTGAACTGTTTATCATTATTCTTTTAAATATAGCATTCCTTTTCACAAAAATCAATATATTTCACAATTTTCCCCTATCATAAGACGAAATTTGCACAAAACAACCAATAAAGCCGAGTTTTTCTATTGTAGTGCGCTGAAATGTCCCCGTTCCTCTCCATCCTTCCGCATCATGCATCCATTCCCTCTCCTTCCCCTGACAGAATTACACATTTTTACACTCTAATGTGCAGCCTCTCCCCCCCTTGACAGAACGAAGGTTTTCTTTCAACTTTATGTCAACCTATCATTCTCAAAGAAAATGAAGCAAATATTGCATTACCTCTTGACAAACCCCATGTGTTGGTTGTATAATGCTAATAAATTCAGCAGCCCACAGTACTCTATTGGGCAAAACACCCATTTGAAAATGGGAGGAATCCTTCATGGCTAAGATTTATACTTCCGTCGAACAGTTAATCGGCAACACTCCTCTGTTGCAGCTCACACATATCGAGCAAATAGAGCAAGTTCCCGCTCGCCTTCTTGCGAAGCTGGAATACCTCAATCCCGCTGGCTCTGCCAAGGATCGTGTTGCAAAAGCTATGATGGATGACGCCGAGGCCAAGGGGCTTTTGAAGCCCGACTCGGTTGTTATTGAGCCTACCTCTGGTAATACTGGCATCGGTCTGGCTGTCATGGCCGCCGCTCGTGGCTACCGTGCCATCATCGTTATGCCGGAAACCATGAGTATGGAGCGTCGCCTTCTGATGAAAGCATACGGCGCTGAGCTGGTGCTGACTGAAGGCAGCAAGGGTATGGCCGGCGCCATCGAAAAAGCAACCGCCCTTGCTTCTGAACTGCCCAACGCCTTCGTGCCCGGTCAGTTTACAAACCCTGCCAACGCCGCTGCCCACAGACTGACTACAGGTCCTGAAATCTGGGCGGATACCGACGGCACCGTCGATATTTTCGTCGCAGGGATTGGAACCGGCGGCACCATCACCGGTGTGGGTGAATACTTAAAATCACAAAACCCCAATGTACAAGTGGTCGCTGTGGAGCCTGCCTCCTCTCCTCTGCTTACCAAAGGAGTGGCAGGTCCTCATGGACTGCAAGGCATTGGTGCTAATTTTATTCCTTCGGTGCTGAACACCGAAATCTACGACGAGGTCGTAGCTGTTACGGATGAAGATGCCTATACTATGGGCAGGCTCATCGGACAAACTGAGGGCGTATTGGTGGGAATCTCCGCCGGAGCCGCTTTGTGGGCAGCTGTCCAAGTGGCGAAACGCCCCGAGAACAAAGGGAAGAATGTTGTGGTTCTTTTGCCGGATACTGGCGATCGTTACCTTTCCACCCCTATGTTCGCTGACTAAGTATTTTTCCTTTTTTTCCATAGAAAATCCGCCCTTTCCGTTTTTCGGAAAGGGCGGATTTTCTTGTGGCGAAGCGCCACCCCTAATCTCGAGTTCGTACGTTGGTCGGTCAATTCGCTTTGCATCCCAAGGGAAAAACACGCCCCCCTTGGGATGCAACCTTTATTCAATCCCTAACCAATCGTTCTCAAGATTAAGAGCGGGCTTCGCCCGCTGGCGGAGCGTCACCCCTAATCTCGGGTTCGTGCGTTGGTCGGTCAATTCGCTTTGCATCCCAAGGGAAAAACACGCCCCCCTTGGGA
>CAYQRI010000038.1:0-8124 GCA_964420085.1 uncultured Ruminiclostridium sp. | reverse complement strand
ATTCAATCCCTATCCAATCGTTCTCGAGATTAAGAGCGGGCTTCGCCCGCTGGCGAAGCGCCACCCCTAATCTCGAGTTCGTGCGTTGGTCGGTCAATTCGCTTTGTATCCCAAGGGAAAAACACGCCCCCTTGGGATGCAACCTTTATTCAATCCCTATCCAATCGTTCTCGAGATTAAGAGCGGGCTTCGCCCGCTGGCGGAGCGTCACCCCTAATCTCGAGTCCGATCAGTTGTGAGTATCCCTACATGGGTGCTCAAGGGCAAGAATATCCGTGAGAAAGTGTGTCAACAAAAAAGAACGTGCCCAAGAGGAGATCATTTCCCCACGGGCACGCTCGAATAAATGGCTTACTCTCAGCGAACAAGCCGAAACATCTCTGTCACTGTGATTCACTTTCCAAAATCAAATCCGCCAACGCAATTTGAATCTGATCCATATCCTCCTCTGCACGGTTGAAGGAGCTGCGCACCATGTCCAGCTCCGACTCCGCTGCAATGATGGCTTGCTTCAGCTCCGATTGCAGATTTTCACAACGGCTTTTCACCTCCAGAACCCAGCGAACCCCTTCCGCTTGAATTTCTGCTACCCGTGTTTTCGCCTCTTGGATGGTCATTTGTGCCCGTTCATGCGCAGCAACCTCAATGTCTCCCGCAGTCTCCTTGATTCTCTGCCAGGATTCTGCACCTGGCTCCAATTCCTGAATCCGCGCTTCGAGCAACGCATTGGTGTCCTCTACCTTCTTTAAGGCCGCTGTCGTTTCTTCTAGCTCTGCCTTTATGCGGGTCAGCTCCTCGGACTGCGCCTTTTCCGCTTCCTCTGCCCGTTCGGCTCGCTCCTCTGCTTCAAACAGAGCGTCCTCTGCCTTGCACCGCTGCGTGCGTTCTTCCTCCAGCGATACCTCCATATGTTCATAATCCAGTCGGCTTTCCCGTGTCATCCGTTCAATATAATCCAAGACATCCTGACGATGAAAGCCACCGAACACGGTATTTCGAAACTGACCTGCATTTTCGCTCATCTTTACTTCCTCCATTGCATCCGAGAAACCCACGCCAAGCGCCACGTTTCTCGCCCGGACTGCATTTCCTTCACTTTACCACATTATTTTTCTCAATACAATCATTTTCCCGCAAAATCAAACACCGCAGGGCAAAGTGTCCCATCCTGCCCTTTTATACATTTAATCATAGAATCCCTAAGAAACCTATCGTTTCCTGTTTTTAATCAGAGGTTCCTGAATTGCATCATCGAACGATTGACGTAAGAGTTTGAAAATGCTATAATTTTTTAATCTGTGAAATGATTGCGCAGAAATCGTTACAACAAGAAAACGAGGTATCGCTATGTGGGCGTCAACCGCTTGGAAAGATTATGAACTGCTGGATTGCGGCAGAGGAGAAAAACTGGAACGCTGGGGAACCTATACCTTAGTTCGCCCCGATCCACAAGCCATTTGGAATACACCTCGCCACCATTCCGCATGGAAACGCTTCGACGCCCGTTACGCCCGCTCCAATACCGGCGGTGGGCAGTGGGTCAAAAAAAATCTGCCAGAACGCTGGCAGGTGCAGTATCGAAATTTAACCTTTAATATTAAACCCATGAATTTTAAGCACACCGGGCTTTTCCCGGAACAGGCCGCCAACTGGGACTTTGCCACAGAGCAAATCAAAGCTGCAGGACGACCCATTTCCGTTTTAAACCTGTTCGCCTACACCGGCGGTGCCACCATCGCCTGCGCCGCAGCAGGTGCCTCCGTTTGTCATGTGGATGCCGCCCGTGGTATGGTAAACTGGGCACGAGAGAATGCCAAAAGCTCCAATTTGGAGGACGCACCCATCCGCTGGATCGTGGATGACTGCGCCAAATTTGTCGAACGTGAAATTCGCAGAGGACGACGCTACGATGCGGTCATCATGGACCCCCCTTCCTACGGCAGAGGTCCCTCAGGCGAAATTTGGAGACTGGAAGAAAACCTGTATCCATTTTTGGAGCTGGTCTCCGGTGTTTTGTCCGATACCCCCCTGTTTTTTATCATCAACTCTTACACAACCGGTCTGGCTCCGTCCGTCCTGACCTATATGATGGAAACCCTCTTGTCCAAAAAGCACGGTGGCCAAACACACAGCGATGAGCTGGGGCTTCCCGCCACCGACAGCGGTCTGGTTCTCCCCTGCGGTGCCACCGGTCGCTGGACAGCAAATCGCTGAATAAGGGAGCATCCTATGAGTATCATGATCAAAGCGGAAAACCTTTCGTTTTCCTATGCTGATGAACCGGCAGGGCATCCCCCGGTTCTGCGTCATATCAATTTAGAAATTGAAGCCGGCTCCTTTGTCGCCATTTTGGGGCATAACGGCTCGGGAAAATCCACGCTGGCCAAGCACATGAACGCCCTTTTAACCCCCACAGAGGGTAGACTGCTGGTCGAGGGCTTGGACACCGCCGACCCCAATAACCTATTGGATATCCGTGGCAAGGTCGGCATGGTCTTTCAAAATCCAGATAACCAAATTGTTGCCAGCGTCGTGGAGGAGGATGTTGCCTTCGGTCCCGAAAACCTCGGCGTTCCCCCAGATGAAATCCGCAAGCGAGTTGACACCGCCCTAAAGATGGTGGGAATGTATGAGCTGCGGCAGCACGCCCCTCACCTGCTGTCTGGCGGTCAAAAGCAGCGTGTCGCCATCGCCGGAATCATCGCCATGCTGCCCCGCTGCATCGTGTTGGACGAATCCACCGCCATGCTCGATCCCATCGGACGACGCGAAACCGTGGAAACCATCCGCAGACTCAACGAGGAATTCGGCATCACCGTGGTTCTCATCACCCACCACATGGATGAAGCTGCCCAAGCACAAAGGCTTGTGGTCATGTCAAAGGGTGAAATCATCGACGACGGCTCCCCCCGTGAGGTCTTTCAGCACGTCGAAACCCTGCGAAATGCGGATTTGACCGTCCCGGAAACCGTCGCCCTGCTCTATGAATTAAAGAAAAGCGGAATCCCCGTCCCTCTGGATGCCATCAGCGATGAGGAATGTGCCGCCGTGCTCACGAGCCTGCTGCAATGAGCGTCCGCCCCGCCCATCCTAAACAAATGAGGTATACAGCGTGGAACCGATTATTGAAATCAAAAACTTAACGCATATCTACAGTCCAAACACCCCCTTTGAACAGAAGGCACTGGACAATATCAATCTCACCATTTATAGCGGCGAATACCTCGGCATCATTGGCCGCACCGGGTCGGGAAAGTCTACCCTGATCCAGCATTTAAACGGATTGACCCGTCCCACCTCCGGTGAGGTTCTGTTTGAAGGACAAGATATCTGGAGCAGCAAAGAACTGACACACAGCATTCGCTTCCAAGTAGGACTGGTATTTCAGTATCCAGAGTACCAGCTCTTTGAGGAAACCGTCTATAAGGATATCGCCTTCGGCCCCCACAACATGAAGCTGGATGAGACCGAAATCGACCGTCGGGTGCGCCGTGCCGCAGAATTTGCGGGGCTGCCCGACTCTGTTTTGACCCGCTCGCCCTTTGAGCTGTCCGGCGGTCAAAAGCGTCGGGTGGCGATTGCAGGTGTCATCGCCATGGAGCCAAAGGTGCTCATTTTGGACGAGCCCACCGCTGGTCTGGACCCCGCAGGCGCCGCCAGCATCTTGGCAAATATCGACAGCTATCGCCGTGCCAACCATGCCACCGTCATCATCGTCAGTCACTCTATGGAGGACGTCGCCCGTCTGACAGATCGGCTCGCCGTAGTCAGCCACGGCACCCTTCCTTATGTCGGCACCCCCCGTGAGGTCTTTTCCCACGGCTCCGATTTGGAAGCCATCGGCTTGGCTGTCCCTGCCATGAGCCGTGTGTTTTCCCGTGTTCGCACACACGGTGTTGACCTAGACCCCGCCGTCTATACCGTAGAGCAGGCAAAGGACGCCTTCCTCAAGGCCTATAAACAAAAGGAGGGCACCTAAATGGCACTGAAGGATATCACCTTAGGACAATATTTCCCGGGACAATCCCTCATTCATCGCTTTGACCCACGCTCCAAAATCCTCTTTACGATGTTCTATATTGCTGCCATCTTCTTGTGCAAGCAGCTCGTTTCCTATGGCGTGGTACTGGCGGTTCTCTTGGTGCTGATCGGTATTTCCCGCATCCAGCCGAAAACCTTCCTCAAGGGCATGAAGCCCGTGGTTTTTATCGTTGTCTGCACCGCCATCTTAAATATTTTTTATACCTCCGGAACCGTCCTGTGGAGCTATGGCTTCTTGAAAATTACCGAGGAGGGGCTTTGGAAGGCAGGCTTTATGGTGTTGCGTATTCTTATGCTGATCGCCTCCACCCTGCTGCTCACCTACACCACCTCCCCTATCCTGCTCACCGACGGTCTGGAGCGGCTGCTGCGCCCCCTCAAGAAGCTCAAGTTCCCCGTCCACGAAATGTCCATGATGATGAGCATTGCCCTGCGGTTTATTCCTACGCTCATTCAAGAGACCGACAAGATTATTTCCGCACAGAAGGCAAGAGGCGCTGACTTCGATACCGGAAACCTGATGCAAAAGGCAAAGGCACTCATCCCCATCCTGATCCCGCTGTTTATCTCCTCCTTCCGACGTGCGGAGGAGCTGGCCATTGCGATGGAATGCCGCTGCTATCACGGTGACGAGGGTAGAACCTCGTTGCGGCAGCTGCGCATGAAAAGCCGCGACTGGCTGCTGCTTGTATGCAGCGTGCTGTTATGTGCCGCTGTCGTTGCTCTGCGATACTTTGGACTTTAACAAATCGTTTAAGGAGACTCCATCTTTTATGCGTAATATCGCCCTCACCCTCATGTATGACGGCACCGTCTATCACGGCTGGCAGGTTCAAAAACGGGACATCACCGTTGCGGAAACCTTGGAGCACGCACTTGCACAAATCGTCTGCCATCCGGTCAAATGCATCGGTGCCGGACGTACCGATGCCGGTGTCCATGCAGAACGCTATGTCGCCAATTTCCGCACCAGCTCCACCATTCCCTGTGACCGTATTCCGCTCGCTGTCAATACCCGACTACCCGGGGATATCGTGGTCACAAAGGCCATTGAGGTTCCCGAGGATTTTAACGCCATTGGGAGCTGTATCAAAAAGGAATATACCTACCGCATCTATAATTCCCGTATCCGCAATGCTTTTTTGGTCAACCGTGTTTGGTTCTATCCCAAGCATTTGGATGAAACCATTATGCAGCGTGCCGCCCATCACTTTGTCGGCACACATGACTTTGCCTGTGTGCGTTCTGTCGGCACAGAAACCAAAACAACCGTCCGCACGGTACACTATTTCGACATCACCCGAACGGAGGAAACCATATCCTGTCGGGTTTGCGCCGACGGGTTTCTCTATAACATGGTGCGTGCTATGGTGGGTACCTGTGTCTATGCAGCGGAGGGTAAGCTTTCGCCCGATGCCATTCCCGCCCTTTTGGAGGGGAAAAACCGTACCGATGCCGGTCCTACTGCGCCCCCGCAAGGGCTTTATATGACAAACCTCTGGTATCCCGTTCCAAATCTCCCCTACAGCGGTCCCGGTCCGGAATGACCAAGCCGCAAGTTTTTGCCACGGACAGGGCATTCCCTAGACATAAGCCCACGGGTAAATCCTATTTGCACCGGATACCTTTCGGCAGAATGGAGGACTGCGTGCTTCTCACGCAAGTCCATGATCTTCATACACTGTGCCCCATCCTTACATCGTGCAGGAAAACGCACAGCCAAGAAATCTCCATTCTGTCATGGCAGAATGGAGATTTTTTATGAGCAAACTTGATCAATTCAAAGCTTCTCTCCCCAGACGAAACCGGATTATCCTGCTCGTTCTCACCGCTGTGGTTTTACTCAGCGCACTGGTTATCATTGTATTTCGGGAGAACATCGCTGATCTGTTTCAAGGACTCCCTATGTCCCAGACGGATGAGACGTTCCCACACAATGCACAATCCAATAGTATTTTTGTCGGTGTTTCGGATAACCTACTGGTCTGTACCCAATCTCAGCTTCAAATTTTTTCACAAAATGGCGCCTCTAATCTCAAGAAGGCAGCGAACCTCTCTTCTCCTGCCGTCAATGCCTCCGGCTCCTATGCCGTTTGCTATAGCGTGGGCGGACATGAGCTGAGGGTCACAGATGAAACAAAGCTGCTGTATGAACTGACCCTTTCGGAAAGTGAATCCATCCTCTCTGCCACCATCAACGAGAAAGGTTGGATGGCCGTCACCACCAAAATTGGTGGCTATAAGGGTGTTGTGACCGTCTATAACCCCTCCTTCGAAGCTGTCTTGGCAATCCGCCTGTCCAGCCGCTATATCTCCGATGCCGTGGTCACGCCCGACTGCAGGGGGGTCTATTTGCTTTCACCCGGACAGTCGCAGGGCTATTTTGAAAATACCCTCCTATACTATACCCTTTCTTCTAAGGATGAGCCAACCAAGCAGCTCTCGCTTGGCTCTAACGTCGTCCTGGCTCTTTCGAGCAACGACGCCTGCTGGATTTTAGGGGACAAAACGCTGTTTATATTGGACTCCAGCGGTGTCCTCACCGCATCCTATGATTACAATGGACAGTACCTCAAATTTGCGGGATTGCAAGGGAATGGCTTTGCTACCCTCCTGCTCTCTCCCTCCGCCTCCGGAAACGTCGGTACGCTTGTGACGGTGGGTAAGGACGGCAAACCCTACGGAGAGCTTTTAATCGAAGGGCAGGTCTCCGGTCTGGCCGTGCAGGGACGCAACATCGCCGTTCTCACCTCCGGCGAGATTTTCAGCACCGACCGCAACCTGAAAAGCTACCGCAAAGGCAAAAACCTCTATGGCGCAAAAAATATTGCCATCTATGAAGATGGAAAAATCGCTCTGATCGGCAGCTCTATGGTCACGCTTTACTCTCCCTCCGCCGGCGAAAAGTTCAAAAATGAGCCAAACGAGCAAACAGCCCCAAAATCGGATGCCCCCACGGAGCCGAATAACGGCACGGCTCCTACACAACCAAAAGACACCGCCGCCCCGCCAGGTTCCTCCGCCACAGAGCCGACAGAAGGGGGTAACCCTCCATGACATTCACCGCCTCTCTCCTTTTGGATCTCACCGCCCTTCTGATTCTGGTGTACTTCTTCATGCTCGGACTGCGTCGGGGATTTATCTTAACCTTATTTTCTCTCCTCTCCTTTTTTCTTGCGCTGGGCGGTGGCTGGTATTTGTCCCACACCTATACGCCCGCTTTGGAGGAAACACTTACCCCCATCCTGATGGAACGGCTGCTCTTGCGTGAAACAGAATCACAGGATTCTGCACCACCCACCTCCGTGGAGGATCCGCTCAGCCAATCGCTTCAGTCCATACAGAACGCAGCCACGCAGGAGCTGGCGAAGTCCATTGCCCACAAGGCCGCAGCGGCGATTCTCTTTGTCGGCGGCTTTCTTGCAGTCTCCCTTCTCTGGTCGGTCCTGTGTCATGCCTTGCATCTCGTTGCCAAGCTGCCGGGACTGCATTTCGTCAACAAAACGCTGGGCGCTGTCCTCGGTCTGGTTAAGGGCATTCTCCTTCTCCTGCTCCTGCGATGGGTGCTCTGCGACCTCTTAGGTTGGATTCCCCTCTCCGCCGCAGAGGGTAGCTATATCCTGTCCTTTTTATCTGCCATTCCGTCCCTTTTTGGGGATACCGATTCCATTTTGCGTTCGGTGCCCCTTCCTTGATCCATCCCCTTCTATCATTCATACCTAATTCATAAACCTGTGGTAGTATGCCACGATGTATTAACACTACACCCCACAAAGGAGTGATCGCCTCTATGAAACCAACCCTGTGCAGCAGATGCAAAAAGAACGTTGCCGTGGTCTTTATCACACGGCTTGATAACAGTGCTCAAGGCGGACAAAACGAAGGTCTGTGCCTCAAATGCGCCCGTGAGCTGAATATCCGCCCCGTCACAGATATGATAGAAAAGATGGGCATGAGCGACGAAGACCTGGAGGGTCTGACCACCGAAATGCTTTCCGCCTTCGAAGGTGCCGAAAGCATGGACGGTATGCTCAGCAGCCTGACCGGTGCCCTTGGCGATATGGCAAAGGATTCGAACGATGA
>CAYQRI010000037.1:0-15505 GCA_964420085.1 uncultured Ruminiclostridium sp. | reverse complement strand
TATCTGTAGTATAGCACACTGCCCGATTTTGTCAAGCGACAGGTCGGGCATTTTTCTATGCCTGAGGAAGGAGTCTCTATTGACAGAAATTATTATCGCACTGATTACGGGTGCGGTCACGCTCATCGGCGTGCTGGCATCCAATAACGCATCGAAGAAGGTTATTGAAGTGAGAATGGACGAGCTGACCCGTGAGGTCAGAGAGCACAATAACTTCGCTCGGCGTATGCCCGTAGTGGAGGAAAAAATCAGGGTGGCGAACCACCGCATTGATGACTTGGAGGAGAAAACAAAATGAAAGAAATCATTGAACGAGTGAATCTCAGCCACATTGCCATTATTGCCTTTTGCGGGGCGTGTATGGTGATTTCGGCGCTGAAGTCCGATGCAAGTACCGTTGCTACACTGGGCACGGGGCTGATTGGGTTTCTGGGCGGCGTGGCGATGAGCGGGAAGGGGGACAGCCATGAGTAACAGCCCACTGGTTACATACCGCTGTATCTCCCCGAACTGCACCAAGCCAAGAAGCGGCACAATCAAGGGGGTTGCAATCCACTGTATGGCGGCTCCCCTCAGCGTGGAAGTTTGTGGGTCGGTGTTTCAAAAACGTAAGGCATCCTCTCACTACGGCATTGGCACAGACGGGCGCATCGGGCAGTATGTGGACGAAAAAGACAGGGCGTGGTGTACCTCCCACAAGATTGACCATGAGGTTGTGACCATCGAGATGGCTTGCGAGAAGGAAGCACCCTACAGGGTGACGGACAAGGCGTATCTGGCGCTGATTGACTTGCTTGTTGACATCTGCCGCAGGAACGGAATCAATCGGTTGCTGTGGCGTGGAAACAAGGCTCTCATGGGGCAATGGGACAAGCAGAACATGGTGGTGCATCGCTGGACGGCGAATAAGGCTTGTCCGGGGGACTGGCTTTACAGTCGGCACGGGGAGATTGCGGAAAAGGTCAACGCAAGGTTGAACGGTTCGGATTCTTCGGACAGCGGCGGACAGAATCGGACAGAACGGGAGGACAGTATGAACGGTGAGGAAATCTATCGGAAGCTGAACGGATATCTCAAGGCGCAGCCTGTGCCTGAGTGGGCGAAGGCGGAGCTGGAGGAAGCGGTGAAGCTGGGGATTACCGATGGGGAGAACCCTTGCGAGCTGGTGCCACGGTATCAGGCGGCGGTGATGGCTGTGAGGGTGGTTAAGACGGCAGGGAACAGATAAACGAAAAATATTGAATAATTGAACATACAAAAAAACACTCCCTTGCACGAAAATAAAATCTCTTCGCAAGGGAGTGTTTTTTTGTTAGCAATTTGTTAGTAACCTATTTTGATTTATAGCGTTTTGCGCTGTTTCTCATTTTGAAAAACCATTGAAAATCAAGGGGAATCAATACATTGATAGCTTTTGGAAATCGCCAATTCCGCTTGACGTGCGGGAGGTCATAGGTTCAAATCCTATATCGTCCACCAGATAAAACCCCTGAAACCACAACGGTTTCAGGGGTTTATTTTATGACATTTTGGACTGTTTTCCCTTTAGCGTTATACAGGGAAAATCTGCACGGATGAAGCAGAAGAATTTCACATTCTCTCATACCAGTACGATATGGAAAATGGCATCTACCTAGCGGGATTTTTCGGGGGTTGCGGTTGCAAGTCTTTTTTCAACAGCCGATCAACCGCTCTATTCTGCGCTGACCGAAGAGAATTCCATGCTGGCGTTCTGGTTCCATATGCCCCTACCGCACCCAGCTCTCCTTCCCCACCAGCTTTCCAGTGGCGGGGTCGATCAGGTAGCGCAGACCGCAGAACCCACTGCCCGTTCTGCCCGGACCCTCCGCCATATACTCTCGCAAACGTCTCCTTTCGTTCAAGCTTAACCAAATACGCCTGGGTCCCGGGCCAATAGGGCTTTTCCGCACTGGGGTTTGTCTTTATGAATTTCACATTCAAATCATCCGCGGAAACAGGGGTTAAATCCCTGCCGTATTTTTCGGCTGCTTTCCTGGTCCAGGGCATTCACGCAAGCTGTGAGCTGCGCAAGAATGCTCTCTTTGTGCCTAGTATACAGGGTTGCCATCTGACTGTCCAGAGCAACCAGCCGACAACGACAGTGATAGTGCAGCGGCGGCGTGTCCGCAAAGCGCAAGTCCCCTGGACGAAGGAGTCTGCCATGCATTCTCCCGCAGGTATCGCAAGTGGCTTCATTGTTTTCGCTGAGAAAAATGTAAATTGGATAGTCCAGAAACCTCTGCAGCGCGGAATATACCTCGATTTTCGCCGTAAGCTGCCCCAACAGGTTAGAGAAGCGGCCAAGCTGTCCGGTTACCTCCAGCGCCACTTGGGCCAGGTAGGTTTCTAGGTTTTCTGCTTCCGGCAGCGCATTGGTGGAACAGGCAGACAGTCCAAAGCCGGCGCTGCGGGCAACCTATTTTTACGATGGGGAAAATGAATAGGAAAAATAAAGCGGTGAGCGGCAAGCAAAAATCGCTTGCCGCTCGTTTGTCTGTTGGCCCAAGGAAATCCAGCTTACAGTGCCGTAAGCACCTGAATCCGCTGCTCCATACGGTCTGCATTCTGCTTACGCATCCGGTCCGTGACATGTCCGTAGACATCCAGGGTAAAGGATGCGGCATGGTGTCTCAAATTTTCCTGCACGGTTTTAATGATATCGCCTCCCGCCAGTGACATGGTAGCATAGGTGTGCCGAAGGTCGTGGAAGCGGGCAGAGGGGCAATCAATTTTGGCAACAATTCGCTTGAAACAATCGTAAACAGTTCGATAGGATAGTCGGTCACCGATTTCATTGGTGAAAACCAACTCACTCTTGACCCAACCTTGTCCTGCCAAAAGCTGTTGTTGAAGCTGTTCCTGCCGAATTACCCGAGGCAATGAGCAGGCATCCGCAGGATTAAAGCGGAGATACCCGATAGACACGGCCTGCTGCAGGGCTTTATGGAGGATTCCGTGGACATTTTTGATGGTTTTAGGTGACAGTGCAGCATGTGTTTTTCCGGGCTCTAAAAGCTGGTTATAAAACCGCTGAATGGTGGGGGTGTTTAAGACCTCCAGCTTTACGGCACCCAAACGTGTTAGCAACGCCAACACTTATTTTATTTTATCGTCCTGCGTTGGTAAAATAGACTTGACAAATATATGAAATCATCATCATAATATAAAGGATTCAAGTCTCCGGAACATCCCAAAAGACAGAGACCTGATTCCAATGTGTCTGCAACGTTTAGGAAGGGAGGATGCCGATTTGAGTATCAGTTGTCGTGATATACTATCTCTCCTACATATGAATCAGCTTCGGGTGGTTGCCGGTGATAAAGGACTTAGAAACGAAATCACTTGGGTTCACCACTTAGAGTGTGCAAATTATATTGAATGGCTAAAGGGTGGGGAGCTTGTCATTACAACAGGTGTGTGTACTGGGAGTGACGCTAAAAAGCTGTGCGACATGGTCGAGAAGCTGATGGAAAAAGAGGCATCAGGTCTTATCATTTGCCTCGGCAAAGAGATTCCAAGGATTCCTCCTGAACTTGTTGCGCAATGCCTGCAAATGGAGTTCCCTCTTTTCGAGCTTTCTGCAGATGTACAATTTCTGGACATCAGCAAAAGTATATGTACGTCTATTGTTCAGTATAAGAAAAAGGCGGATGAGAAAGAAGGCCTTTTATTGGATCTGATTCATGGTGTGCGTCTATCGGGCAAACGGCTGCAGAAATTGAATTCCATAGGGATCACCCCAGACAAAAGCTGGTCTCTAATCTGTATTCATATACGCCATTTGGAAAAAGGAAAGCATATCACGAATGCACCGTCAAACAGCTTATATCAAGATAAATTATCAGAGGATCTCGTGATTCGTATTAAGAATTTTATTCGAGGTTATCTGGGGAAAAAGGGGCAGCAGGAGATTCTATTCAGTGAAGATGAAAATATTTTCTGGCTGATGGATGTTTCTTCTGATCGGGTCGTTTCCGAACGCTTGAACGAAGTCCTATATAACGTTAAGGTTAGTTATCCCGGCATTGGGATTCATGCCGGCGTAGGCAAAGAGTTCTCGGATGTTAAAAATATGAGTGCCGAATGCAACCATGCAATGGAAGCGGTTAAACTCGGAAAGCAAAGATCGGAGTCGCTCACTGTCAGTTTTTATGAAGATATGATTGCCTATCAGTTATTCCACAACGTATCTTCTGTGAAAACGCTGGAAAAAATGACGACACGCATCCTTAGGGAACTCATGCTTCCGGATAATCAGGAGTTGCTTGATACACTTATTGCATATGTAAGCTGTGATTGCAGCGCAAAGCGCACCGCTGAAACCATGTTTCTCCACAGTAACACCATGCATTATCGTCTGCACAAAATAGAGGGATTGCTTGACCGCAACCTGAAAAAAAGCGAGGATCTTTTTACGGTAATGCTTGGCGTTAAGCTGTATACTTATATAAGAAATCAATCATAAAGGAAGAAACTCTATGAGTAAACTTCCTGTTTTTTTGATATAATTTTGCTGCAATAGAGAAACAAACCCTAGTTATTATGACCACTATGGAATGATTAACCGAATTCCTTTAGTTGGAGAGGAGTATAGAAACAATGTCTTCTGATATAATGGGAACCACTGCCTTAGGACAGAATTTAAGGGCAGGCAACATCGCCAAGCTTGGAAGCACAAAACGAATTCAGGAGCTAAACGGTATGCTTCACGGCAATCGCCCCAATATTGATATTACCCGTGCGAGAGTTTATACGCAGGTCTATCGGGAAACAGAAGACATGCCTGCCATTATGCGCCGCTATAAAGCTGCGGCAGCTGTGTATCGGGCGCTGAGCGACGTTGTCTATGATTACGAGCAGCTTGTCGGCTGGCCAACCAAACGTATTCGGGGCGCCAGCTTTGCCATTGAAATGCACGCACACTGGCTGGCAGAGGATTTGCCTGAAATTCGCAGACGTGTATATGCGCCCTTTGAAATCAGCGATGAAGATTACGAAGAATTGGAAATGGATTTGATCCCCTACTGGAAGAATAAGACCATGGCGGTGCAGTGGGGATATTATGTGAGCGAATATGAGTGGAATCGAGCGCAGTTTGGCGGAGTTTCCGATGTTTCCAACTATCTGTGTACCAATGGATCTCACTTCATCCCTTCGTGGACAGAGGTTCTTGCCAACGGCTTTGTGAAATATTATAAAGAAGCGAAAGCGCTTTTGGAAGCGCTGGACCCCAATGATCCTGCCTCTATCGATAAAAGAATCTTTTACAGTGGAATTCTCGAAGTGCTGGAAGCGATTCGTGATTGGGGCGAAAGAATGTCCGTAGCCTGTGCCCGCAAGGCGAAACAGGAAAAAAATCCTGCTCGCCGGCGTGAATTGGAAAGCATGGCAGAGATGATGAAGCGTGTCCCTTGGGGACCTGCAACCTCGTTCTATGATGCCATGGAAACGACATGGGCAGTCTGCTTCTTCCTGTTTGTGGAGGGGGCAGGTCCTTCGGTTACCTGGGGGCGTATTGACCAGTATCTTTATCCCTATTACAAGGCGGATATTGAAAAAGGAATTTTAACCCCTGAGTCTGCGTTGGAACTGATTGAGGACCTGTATATCCGTGTCAATACCAATGAATGGTTTCAGTCCTCGCAAATGGCCTATATCTTCGGCGGTTATTTTCGCTATCCTCATTTGGATCTGGGTGGACTGGACGAAAACGGCAAGGATGCCTCCAATGAGCTGTCCTATCTTTTTTTGCGTGCCATGCGGTATGTTCGGACAACAGCCCCAAACGTCTCGCTCTTGCTGCACCAGAAAACATCGGAAGCTCTGCTACGTGAGGCCTGTGAGCTTGCCGCTGAGGGGCTGGGACATCCCTCCTTTTTTAATGTGGAGAGCCTCTACACCATGCTGGAGCATCGTGCCGCCGGTCTGGAGGGACACTCGAACTACAGCCGCCTTGAGATTATGAAATACGGATCTCCCATCGGCTGCGTAGAGCCCGGTGTAGAAGGTCGCCAGTATGGACATACGGATGCCGGTATCATCAATGTTGCAGGCGCTGCATTGCTGGCTGTCACAAATGGCGTTATGCCCATAGAGTCGGATAATATTTTTTCCGGTAAGGTAATTACATACCAATCCGGTGCGCCTGATTCTTTTGAAACATTTGAGGCGTTTTATTTGGCTGTTAAGGCGCAGATCAAGTATGCAATAGAAGAATGTCATTCCAATTTGATTATATGCGAAAAGCTATTGGCGGAGCAGTTTAATCTTCCCACATTTACGATCCTGTTGGACGGCGCACTGGAAAAAGCCACGGATGCTACCGCAGGCAGCGCCAAGGTCAATATCGGACCCACAATTCAGATGGTTGGCTTTGCTACGATGGTGGACTCCGTTGCGGCTGTCAAAAAAATTGTTTTTGAGGATAAGGAAGCGACTCTGTCGGAGATCTGTGATGCCTGTATGAACAACTTTAATGGGTATGATATCTTGCGGGACAAGCTTATGGCAGCGCCTAAATTCGGCAATGATGATGACTATGTGGATGAGATCGCTGCAGACCTCTGGAACTGGTTCTCTGATTGTACGGTTCGTCTGAAGATGTATCGAGGTCACTATTGTGATGCTGCTGTCCAGATGGTGGCCAATGTCGGCTATGGTTCCCTGCTGGGGGCAACGCCGGATGGTCGCTTGGCGGGAATGCCTGTTTCCGATACGATGTCTGCAAGCCCTCATGCAGACCGCAATGGTCCCGCAGCTGCAGCACACAGCTATCGCAAGCTGGACTGTGGTGTATACTGCAATGGTACGTTGCTGAATATGTGGATCAGTGAGAAGGGGCTGATCGATCAGTAATCTCAACGGAAGGAGAGAACTTGCGGTGTGCCTGTGTACAGTGAGTGTGAGGTTTCCGGGTGCTGCCATTGATCCCTAGAAGTTGTTTTTATCTCTTTCGTTGGTGCCGGCTTGTTTGAATATCACAAGTTTTTGTATGTGATACCCCTGTATGACATACAAAGATTTTGGGAACACGTTGTTATTTGAAAACAAATCCGGATTATATATATCGGACAAATGCGTGAGCCTGATTGGTTGTGTGAACCAATCAGGCTCACGCATTTGTCCGATATGTTTTTTTAATAGTATAGAAAACGAAAGCAATGCACATAGAATCAGAAAGTAGGAGCTGCGCATATGATTTAGCACCATATGATGTCTGTGATTGGCAATATTGACGGGGATAATTTGTGCGATTTTATAAAAATTGTGTTGTTTGACACAAAAGATTCCGGATGCTATAGTGACGTCAGAAAACAAACAAGGTTGACTGCCACAGCAATCCAAGCTTAGGGGGGATGAAATTGAACCTGCTCTTGTTATATTGTTCGCAGACTGGCTACACAAAACGATATGCTGAATGGATCGCAGAGGAAGTGGAGACAACGGCTGTTCCGTTAAAAGAATGTACACAGCCTATGCTGGACCATGCTGACTTGGTTATTTATGGAGGCAGTGTCCACGGGGGAGTGATTACGGGGGAATCGAAGCTCTCAAAGCTTTTAAAGAAAAGCGGCAAAAAAGATATTCTCTATTTTGCCGTGGGAATCCGACCAGATACCCTGCGAACAACGGAGATCATCAAAAAGAATACGTTGGGGACAGAATCCCAGGCGACTTTATTTTATTTCCGTGGCGGACTGGACAAGGAAAAGCTCTCACCGGGCGACCAGACAATGCTTCGAGTGTATCGGGCTATGCTAAAACGCCGCAAAGCGCTGCATCCAGAGGATCAGGGAATGATTGAGCTGCTGCGCTATCCAAGCGATTTTTCTTCCAGAGAACAGATTTTGCCTTTGATTCAGGAGATTAAGCAACGAATACAGTAAGGATGAAAGTGCAGGCGGGCCCCCTGCGTGATCATAAAAAGTAAAAAAATTCTAAGTAAGAAAAGAGAGGGGTATCTATGAATAAACGAGGACTGATTAACTGGTCTATCTGGATTGGTGTGGTTTCCGGTATTTATTGCGCAATCTATGCACTTACAATCGGTGCATATACCGGAACTATTTTACCCGGCTGGCACATCATCTATGTTACCTTTACTGCACTTCCTATTTACTTTACCGCCGGAGCAAAGCGAGAGGAATTCTTCCCATACATCGGAAGCTATCTGGTCGGTGTGCTATGGGCGATGCTCTATCTGGTGTGTATGGACAGGTTGAACGCAATGGGAGTGCCTTGGTTCGCCAATGTCGGCATCGTTGTTGCTATTATCTGTATTGTTGAATGTGCCATCCACTTCTGCTTGCCCGCATGGCTTCCCTTCAACAAGGTGCCTGCACACTTTGGTGCCATATCGAATGCTTTCTGGTGTTCCAACTTAACCATCGCTGTTTTGGGTACTGCCGGACACTCCGCAGTTGGCGGTTTCTATAACTTTAGCGCTTATCCCATTTTGGCGATCACACTCTGCACTGGTACACTGCTTGGCCTGATCTGCAATGAAGGTCTGAATTTTATCGATGCGGAGACTGGAAAATGGAAGCTCCCCGGAAAGAAATAAAAGTTCGGAATGGTTATATCTGAGTGTTGAAATTTACTTAGGTTTTATGGTTTAGAAAGGAGTACACTTATGTCTAATGCTGTATGTGGAACCGCTACGATGGGTCAGAACCTGAGAGCAGGTACCATTGCTAAGGTCGGAAGTACCAAACGGATTCAGGAGCTCAACGGGATGCTTCATGGCAACCGCCCCAATGTTGACATTACCCGTGCAAAAGTTTACACTAAAGTATATCGAGAAACCGAGGGTATGCCCGCTATTATGCGCCGCTATAAGGCTTCCGCTGCTGTTTACCGTGCATTAAGCGACAATGTCTTCGATCACGAACAGCTGGTCGGCTGGCCTACCAAGCGTATCCGTGGTGCCAATTTTGCAATTGAGCTTCACGCACACTGGCTGGCGGATGACCTTGTGAATCTGCGTAACCGTGAGTTTGATCCCTTTGAGATCGACGACGAAGATTATCAGGAGCTGGAAAAGGATTTGCTTCCCTATTGGAAGGATAAGACCATGGCCGTACAGTGGAGCCACTATGTGACCGAGCACGAGTGGAACCGTGCGCAGTTCGGCGGAATATCGGACGTTTCCAACTATCTGTGTGCAAACGGCTCCCACTTCATCCCTTGCTGGACAGACGTCATTGAACATGGCTTTGTCAAATATTACGAGAAAGCAAAGAGCCTGCTGGCAGCTCTGGAGCCCAATGATCCCGCCTCCATCGATAAGCGTATCTTCTACAACGGCATCATCGAGGTTCTGGAAGCCATCCGTGACTGGGGCGAAAGAATGTCCGCCTCCTGCGCACGCAAGGCAGAGCAGGAAACAGATCCTGTCCGTAAGCGTGAGCTGGAAGATATGGCAGCCATGATGCACCGTGTGCCTTGGGGACCTGCCACCTCCTTCTATGATGCTGTGGAGACCGCATGGGCAGTCTGCTTCTTCCTGTTTGTGGAAGGTGCTGGTCCTTCCATTACCTGGAGCCGTATTGACCAGTACCTCTATCCCTACTACAAGGCCGATGTTGAGAAGGGGATCCTGACACCAGAATCTGCACTGGAGCTGATTGAAGAATTGTATATCCGTGTCAATACCAATGTTTGGTTCCAGTCCTCTCAGATGGCCTATATCTTCGGCGGCTATTACCGCTATCCTCATTTGGACCTTGGAGGCTTGGATGAAAACGGTAAGGATGCCACCAACGAACTCTCCTATTTGTTCCTGCGTGCCATGCGCTACGTTCGCACCACCGCCCCCACTGTTTCTTTGATGCTCCATCAGAAAACCCCGGACTCCTTACTGCGGGAAGCCTGTGAGCTATCGGTTGAGGGAATGGGACACCCGTCCTTCTTCAATGTGGAGAGCCTTTACACCATGCTGGAGCGTCGTGCCGCCGGTCCGGAGGGGCATTCGAACTACAGCCGAAAGGAAATCATGAAGTATGGCTCGCCCATCGGCTGCGTAGAGCCAGGTGCCGAAGGTCTGCAGTATGGTCATACCGACTCCGGTATTATCAATGTGGCAGGTGCCGCACTGATGGCTGTCACGAATGGCGTTATGCCCGTCGAGAGTGAGAATATGTTTGCCGGAAAGCTCCTAACCTACGAATCCGGTGCGCCCGACTCCTTTAAAAGCTTCGACGAATTCTATGCCGCCGTTAAGGATCAGGTTAAATATGCAATTGAGGAATGTCACTCCAATCTCATCATCTGTGAGAAGCTGCTGGCTGAGCAGTTTAACCTGCCTACCTTCACCGTCCTGCTGAATGGGGCACTGGAAAAGGCGACCGATGCCACCGCAGGCGGTGCGAAGGTCAATATCGGACCTACCATGCAGATGGTTGGCTTCGCAACCATGGCAGACTCTGTGGCCGCAATAAAAAAGGTCGTCTTTGACGATAAGCAAGCAACCATGCAGGAGGTCTGCGATGCCTGCATGAATAACTTCAGAGGCAATGCTGCCCTGCGGGCAAAGCTCATTGCTGCCCCCAAATTCGGCAATGATGATGACTATGTGGATGATATTGCCGCTGACCTCTGGAAGTGGTTCTCTGACTGTACGATTCCGCTGAAAATGTATCGCGGTCACTACTGCGACGCAGCCATTCAGATGGTTCAATCTAACGTTGGCTATGGTGCCATGACCGGTGCAACCCCCAACGGACGCCTGACAGGTATGCCCATTTCTGATACCATGTCTGCAAGCCAGCAGGCAGACTGCAACGGTCCTACCGCAGCAGCACGCAGCTATGGCAAGCTGGACTTCGGCGCTTATTCCAACGGCACACTGCTGAATATGTGGATCAGCCAGAGTGAAATGTCCCAGCAATAAGCCTGTTGCCCCTAGCGTTCCCGCTATATGTGTAAAATCGTTTGGAAAGGAGACATTACTATGACTACCATCCGTGATATTCCTCTGAACTGTCCCGAAGCTACCTATGTTCAGCCCACCTATAAAGAGGCCGGCATGAATAACTTCACCAACCTGGTGCGCACCATGCTCAACGACTACGGTGTCTACCACGTTCAGTTCAATACCATCAGCAAGGATACCCTTCTCGATGCGAAGGCACACCCCGAAAATTATCCAACCCTGATTGTTCGTGTTGCCGGCTACAGTGTTTATTGGACTGATCTGGCAGAACGTGTTCAGGATGACATCATCAGCCGTACCGAGCATACCTTCTGATCCGCTAAGCGACTGCTGAACAATGCCGCAGCATCCATGTGTGCTTGTTTTATGTAAGAATGATGAGAATGTTGCCGGTCAAACTGGAGGCGTTTCCTGAATGGGAACGCCTCCGGTTTTCTATACGGGACTATGTGCCGAAAGAAAGGAGCGAGGTTCCTTGGACGAAAAAAAAGCGGTTATTTTTGATATAGGTCGATTCCGAAATGCGGATGGTCCGGGTATTCGTACCATTATCTTTTTCAAAGGCTGCCCAATGCGATGCAAGTGGTGCAGCAATCCATTTGGTCTTTCAGGAAAGAGACAGCTTGTTGTAAATCCTGCGAAATGTACCGGCTGTGGTGCCTGTGTCGGGGCTTGCAAGCAGGGTGCAAATTGCATCCGTGAAGACACCCATAAGGTGATGATAGATTTTTCCCGATGTGCGGTATGCGGCGATTGCGTCGATTCGTGTATTGCTGCTGCACGGAGTATTTCCGGAACAGAGTACACAGCCAAAGCCATTTATCTGGAGGCAGGAAAAGATCGTGCGTTTTATCGGAGAGGCGGAGGCGGTGTGACGCTTTCGGGCGGTGAGGTTTTGATGCAATGGAAGGTGGCATCAGAAGCACTTAAGCTGTGCCGTCAGGATGGGATAAACTGCTGCATAGAAACCTCAGGATATGCAGCGTGGGAACATTTATGGGCGGTTGCAAAATACTGTCATACAGTATTCATCGACCTAAAGCATATAGACAGTGAAAAACATAAGGAACTGACGGGTGTACCCAATGAACTGATTCTGGAAAACATGATAAAGCTTTGTCAAGAGCTTCCGAAGCTCGGTGGAAGTGTGATTGTCCGTTTGCCGCTCATCCCAGGGTATAATGATGATGCGCCTTCTGTTGCAAAGGCTGCTCGTTTTGTCTCCGCTCTTGCAGGGCATCCAGAGCTGAATCTTCTCCCGTATCATAATTTGGGAGAGATGAAGTATGACATGATCGGACAAAGCTACGAGTTATCTGAGCTTGAGACAAAAAAAATAAAAGACCCCCATTTGCAGGAGCTTTTTGCTCTGTCTAAAGAAAATGCGCCCGAAAATCGGGTGAGTCTGGGTGGAGAGGACATTGATTTGAATCGATGATCAAAGAATATCAGAGCAAATAGCGATGCCCCCTATCCTGCCGATGCGTGCATCGACGGGGTAGGGGGCATCAAAAATAGAGAGAGGTATGAAAAGAGAGGTATGAAAAGAGAGGATTTATGTAGAAAGATGCTGTGCGAATGCGGTTTTTACAGCATCTGAATGATCGGAGATGATTAAAACAGCATATTGATCCTGTGTGAAGATCAAGGCACCTTCTGCACGGGGCACTTCTTCCTTGCCATATTGCTGGAATAGCTTGATACGGCTATCCAAATGGGCACGGAGTGTTTTGGCTGCTTCTGTAGCATCTTCTGGACTCTTGGTGGCAATGACGGCAATTTCATCGGCCTTGCCTGTGGCAGAGTAGGACAGCAGGAAGCTCTGCACCTTGTCATACGGAAAATCCGAAAGATAGCTGAATAGCTTGGATGCATCGTCTGCATCGCTTGTCACAGAAATCATTTCCGGAAGACTGTCGTCGGCTGCCAGC
Source organism: uncultured Ruminiclostridium sp. (assembly GCA_964420085.1). Lineage (GTDB taxonomy): Bacteria > Bacillota > Clostridia > Oscillospirales > Oscillospiraceae > Evtepia. Next base: position 2,620 of record CAYQRI010000037.1, on the reverse strand, counting down.
AGAACCTTTTGCAGCTCAGTCATGTTGACAGTTCCAGTGGCTGTCTGATTGCCGGAGCAACCAGACAGCGCAAGGGTGAAAAGGAGGACGGAAAGGAGGGTGAGAAGCGAAAGATGTTTCATTTTCATATGCGGTTACCTCAGCTTGCGGCTCTTGTGATGACGGTGTCTGTGTTTGCACTGTCATCCAGCTCGGGAGCCTCCGTGGGCTTGCCAAAGGCGTTCGTCAAGGCTTGCTCTACCTTTTCCAGTGCTTCGGGAGAAACCTTCACTCCCGTTTGGTCGTCCTTCTCAAACCCGGAAATTTGGATGGACAGCACATATTCTGTGCCAGAAACGTGAAGCCAGTTATGATTGACAAAGAAATTCCTGTATTCCGGAGAGGAGGTTGTGTAGGAGGTCAGGTCTGTGAACATGGATTCTACGATCTGTGCGTGTGCTTCGTCGATGGCGTCAAAAGAGAAGGAAAGGAAGCTCTGTCCTTCATCCATGGCGGCACGGAGCCTTTGAGGAATTTCATAAATATCCTTCAGAGGTGTCTTGTTTTGAATGGCATAATTGTATTTTGTGCCAGAGGCGGCAGGGAAGAAGTTGCGATCCCAGCTTTGTATGGAGCCTCTCTGCTCATCGTTCAGATTAAAGCTGGCATAGCCTCCCGTGCCTTGGTCGAAATAAACATCAACATGGTACCATTCATTATCCAGCTTGACTAAATTCCAGGAATGGTAAGCTTCGCTGTTATGTACCACCATGCATTCAATGTTCAGCATTTGCATGAACATACGGAAGGTCGTGGCGTAGCCGACGCAGACGGCATTGTGATATTTCAAAGTGCCATAGGGATTATCGGAATCGGAGGAGGTTTTGGGGATGACCTGCAAAACACCAGTGTCATAGGTCAGCTTTGTGGACATCCAGTCATAAACGGCCTTTTCTTTTTCGTAATCGCTCATGCCGTCTTTGATGATTTCCTCTAATACGGCGGTGGCCATGGAAAGCGTTTCCTTCTGCTTTTCGTCTAAGCCGGCATCCGAGCCGGACTTATAGGCATCGGAGATGGGTAAGGTGGAGCGGATTTCAAATTGACCGCCCATGATGGGCACGCCATCCTCTTTTGGTTGGGCTGCCGCTTCTTTCTCACTGCGCAGATCGAAGACCGCCTTCGCAGTGAACAGGCTTGTCGCCGTACTGCACAGGACGGCTGCAAGAAGAACGGCAGTGAGAACGTAAATCATGCGCTTTTTTTGTTCTGTTATCATCGTTAAAACCTCGATTCTTATAGCGGGTATCTGTATCTGTTGTTTGCATGATACGAGGAGAAGAAGCAGAAGTCAAGGGAATTAATAAAAGGTTAAGAAATGCCACGGAAAATTAAGATTATTCCGTGTTTTATTGCAAATCATAACAAAATGTGGAAAAAAACGCATCAAACTTGTCCTGCTTTTGAGACAAGCTTGGTGCGTTTTTGACGAATCAAACAGGGGATTACTCTTCGGAAAGCGCTGCCAAATCGTAGGGGGTTGTCTGATAGACATAATAGTTCAGCCAGTTGCTATAGATGAGCTGGCCGGCAGAACGCCACCGTACAATGGGAGGAGAGGTCGGGTCATCGCCGGGGAAGTAGTGTGCAGGAACTCGGATGTTCAGTCCCTTCTCTATATCTCTTTGATATTCCAAAAGGAGAGTATCCCAATCATATTCCAAATGTCCCAAAAGAAAAAACTGGCGGCTGTTTTTGGTTTTGACCGCAAAAATACCGGCTTCTTCTGAGGTGGCAAGGATTTCTAAGTCCGAAATTGGTTCGATATCCTTTTGCAAAACTTCGGTGTAGCGGGAATGGGGGGCGTAGAAACGGTCATCAAAGCCGCGGAACAGGGGAGAGGACGGCTTGAGCACCTCATGATCAAAGACGCCAAAGAGCTTTTCATCTAATGTGTATTTGGGCACATTGTGGTGATAATAGAGACCGGCTTGGGCGCCCCAGCAAATATGCAGGGTAGAGTGGACGTGTGTCTTTGACCATTCCATGATCTGACAAAGCTCATCCCAATAATCAACCTGTTCAAACTCTAAGTTTTCAACGGGTGCGCCAGTGATAACCAAGCCATCATAATAGGTATCCTTGATCGCATCAAAGGAAGTATAGAAGGATTCTAAATGGCTGTGATCGACATTCTGAGCAGAGTGGCTGATTGTTTGCAGCAGTTCTACTTGAATTTGAAGGGGTGTATTGGAAAATTTACGCAGCAGTTGGGTTTCTGTCACAATTTTTGTGGGCATGAGATTTAAAATCAAAAGCCGAAGGGGACGAATGTCCTGATGCATGGCACGGTATTCCGTCATGACGAAAATATTTTCGCTTTCTAACGTGCGGCGGGCAGGGAGAGAATTTGGGATTTTGATAGGCATAGTGGATCCTCGCTTTATATTTAGAAGTATTCAGTAGCTTCTTTTTTCTATAATTTATCATATTTTTACTGCCTTGGCAACCTAGACTCAAAAAATCAGGATAGTTCTATATATAATAAGGTATCAAGTGAGCGATTTTCAGTTTTTAAAAAAATCTGGAAAAACTTGAAAATAAGTGTTGACAAATGCATACACCCGTGGTATTCTATCTA
>CAYQRI010000036.1:0-15721 GCA_964420085.1 uncultured Ruminiclostridium sp. | reverse complement strand
CCCAGCTCGATAAAAATTACGGCAAAGAAGGCTCTGAAATCATAACCGATAACTGCCAGCTTACCATCTTTGGTGGCTTTGCACCTAACTCCGAAACTGCCGAAACCTTGTCAAAAGCACTTGGTACAAAGACAGTCATGAGTGGCAGCATCAGCCGTGGGAAAAACGATCCGTCACAATCTTTACAGATGATGGAACGGCCTCTGCTCACTGCGGATGAGCTGAAATCACTGAAGAAAGGTAACTTTGTTGTGATGAAAACAGGCACGCACCCAATGCAGACCAAACTCAAGTTGTTCCTTGATTGGGGTATTACCTTTGACAAGACCTATGAAATTGAGGAACGCTCTCACCGTAAGGTTTATTATGCCGATAAAGAGGAATTGGAGGAAAACATCTTAAATGCAATCAGTGATACAAAATCCCCGGTACCCTCATCTGAACCAAAGGAGAGCAGCAATGCCTACGGAGGAATGGCACATACACCTCTCACCGAGCAGCAAATGACAGAGCAAAAATCTAAAACAAAACTACGACCATAGGAGATGATGTAAAATATGAGCTTTTTTGGAACGCTTTACAAAGAAGATTTGCCGCCAAGGGCAAAGACTGTCTATATGTACCTCAAGGATAGGAGTAACAAGGACGGCGAGTGTTGGCCAGCAGTTAAGACCATTGCAAAGGACACCTCACTATCTGTCAGTACAGTAAAAAGAGCCGTAGCGGATCTAATCCGTTACGGCTTTCTTGCTAAAGAGAGTAGGTTTAGAGAAAACGGTAGCCATACTTCCAATCGTTATTTTATCAAGTAAATAATTCTGCAAAAATAGTGTCTTTCCGCCAAGGGGTAACCATAACTATTTGGTGGACGGAGTGTCCATTCATGGTGAACCACCCAGAAGGAAACAATCTAAGTATATTTATCACAGAGAGAAAGAAATGGTGTAGTCCAAAAGATATTTATGTAGGCATTAAAGGACTATTTCAAACAGTTTAATAAATGTACTCTTAAAGCATACAATAATTTCATTAAGATTACATGAAAGGGGTGCCATTATGCAAGACTACACACTTGGAAAACGAATTAATCAGTTACGAAAAAGCCAAGGAATAACATCGGAGCGGTTATCCGAAATATGTGAGGTCAATCCAGTTCATATTCGGCAGATTGAAAGTGGTAGCCGAACTCCAAGCCTTCCTCTTTTTCTGAGGATTTGCAACGCTCTACACGCTTCGGCTGACTTTTTGCTCAGTGATGCAATAGAGAGTCCTACAATGCCAGATTCCGTTGAGCAGCTTGGAAAGCAACTAAAGCATCTGACACCAAACCAAATTGAGATGGTAACAGGGATGTTAGATGTGATGATTTCTCACATTTCTAAAGAATAGATAGAGGGGCTCTTTAATGAGGCTCTCTTTTTCTGTTGTAAAAGTCGGATTGGCTTGTCTTTTGTAACATTATAGTATACAATATTATCTGATAAGCTACTTGTAATAATAGGGACATGGTATACGAAAAAAATTCATTGCATAGACGATAAAAACAACTGTACTCAGATACAAGGTGAACGCGATTTAAAAAAATAGTGTGATTATGATATAATAAAACTAAATTCAAATAAATTTATTGAAAATGCACAGAAAGGGGGAACCCGTATGAACCAAATGGTATTGGCGAATATTGCGCTTGATATTGTCGGCATTGTTTTGTCGCTGATTCCGATCATCTACTTGCTGGATGGTCATCGGTATCGGCAAAAGCTAAACCAATACTTTTTGGGTGTCTGCGTTTCCAACCTTTTTATGATTATAGGCGACTTGCCCGACTGGTTGATACAAGACGCTTCCCAGCCGTCTATGAAAATGATAATATCCCTGTCTACGGTGGTGTTTTATGCCGCTTCTGCCTTTGTGCTGTATTTCTTCGGTCGTTACATGATCGAATATCTGAAGATTTCCGGCAGAGCAAAAAAAGTGTGCCTATCCCCTGTGATAGCCGTATGTAGCATACAGGTTTTCTTTGCAGTCATCAGCCCCTTTACCGGCTCTATTTTCTATGTGACGGACAGTGGCTATCAGCGGGGAGAATTATTTTGGGTATCCCAATTTGTCCCTACCTTCTGCTATCTCCTGTTCACGGTTTTGGTGATTGTGTATCGGAAACGGCTGGCATGGAGAGAGGTTGTCTTTTTCTTACTGTACATATTCGTACCGCTGGGCGGTGGAGCAGCCCAAATGTTTCTGCGTGGTATCGCCGTAGTCAACATTGGCGTGGCGCTTGCCCTGTTGTTTATTCTGGTCAACATTCAGTTTGAGCATGAAATGCGGATGAAACGGCAGGAGCAAGAGCTGGGAGATCTGCATATTGACATTATGCTCAGTCAGATACAGCCGCATTTCCTCTATAACACATTGACCACCATCCGGCAGCTTTGTGACATAGACCCGAAGCTTGCAAAAGAATCCATCCGGGATTTCTCCTATTTTCTCAGAGGAAATATGGATTCATTACAAAGTAAAGCTCCAATTCCGTTTAGCCAAGAGCTCAGTCACGCACAGCACTATCTAAAGCTGGAACAACAGCGATTTGTTGACCGTCTGTCCGTGAAGCTGGATACCCCTGTGCTGGACTTCTCCATCCCACCCCTTACACTCCAGCCGCTGGTGGAGAATGCAGTGCGGCATGGAATTATCATGCGGGACGATGGCGGTACCCTTACGATTAAAACGGAGGAAACTGCGGATGCTTACATCGTAACAGTTTCTGATGATGGGGTTGGCTTTTTGCCTGATACCCTACCGGCGGACGGTAGCTCCCATATCGGTATCCAAAATGTACGAAAACGACTGGAAACCCTGTGCGCAGGCACTTTAATCATTACAAGCGTCCCTAATAAGGGAACGATCGCTGTTATTACGATACCAAAGGAGGGAGGATTATGATGCGATTTCTCGCAGTAGATGATGAGCCAAGAGCATTGAAAGACATTTGTGAAGCACTAAAAGAAGCCGTTTCGGATTGTGAACTTGCATCCTTTTCCTCCCCGGCAAAAGCATTGGAGTACGGGGAAACAAATCCCCTTGATGTTGCCTTCCTCGACATTGAGATGGGCAGAGTAAATGGTCTTGTCCTTGCCAAAAAGCTCAAGGACATTCAGCCGGATATTCATATCATCTTTGTGACCAGCTATGAAAAATACGCAGTAGATGCATTTCGCATCCATGCCACAGGATACTTAATGAAGCCTGTCCGTGCTGCTGATATACAAAGAGAGCTGACCTTTCTATACGGCGAGCAAGGCGAAACGAAGAAGCTTCATGTCCAAACCTTTGGTGGCTTTGACGTTTTTTCAGATGGGAAGCCTTTACTGTTTAAGCGCGCAAAAGCCAAGGAGCTGCTTGCTTATCTGATTGACCGCCGAGGAAACAGCGTTACCACCGGCGAAGCCTGCGCTGTGCTGTGGGAGGATGCGATGGATGACGTTGGCCAAAAAAGCTACTTCCGCACATTGGTTACGGATTTGCGTTCCACCCTGCGCTTGGCAGGAGCAGAGGATGTGTTGGTCAAGGGCTTCAATCGCCTTGCTATTGACCCGGCTCGGCTGGACTGTGACAGCTATCGTTTTCAGGAGGGTGACCCACAGGCCATCAACAGCTACCGCCGTGACTACCTGCCCAATTATAGCTGGGCAGAATTTACAATCGGTGTATTTGAACCTCGTTTATGATAAAAATTTTTATATTTTTTCAAAAAGCCCTGATTTTTTTCAAAATCAGGGCTTTTTTGTTGCGCTTTTGTTGCACCTTGTTTGATACAATGACACAAAAGGAGGTTTGTGTGATGAAAATTTTGGTCGTAGACGGCGACCGTGCGGCACTGAAAGCAACTGCCATGGTCCTCCAAAAAGCCTGCCCGGATGCAGAGCTTGTGACCACGGACGATGGTATGGACGCCGTGCAATATAGCCTGAATCATCATGTGGATGCGGTATATACCGAGGCACGGATGCCCCGCATCAGCGGGTTTGATGTAGCACGGCTGGTGCGAAAGTTCAGACCAAAGGCAACCGCCTATATGGTGAGCGAAACGGACGAATATCTGAACATGGCATTGCGCCACAGCTTTGGTGGGTATTTTCTCAAAGCTCTGACGGAGGAAACCTTTCAAACAGGAAACCTTCTTGGACTGGAAAACGCAGACAGGTCACTCAGACAATAAGGCGGTTACTCTCGAAAGGTCAATAGCTTGGTTACGTCAATTTTAAGCACCGTTGCAATGTTGAACAGCAAATCCAAGGAAACCGGCCGCAACAGACCCGGCGCTTCAATGGCTCCAATATGCTGGCGGCTGATGCCGAGCCTTTCGGCAAGCTGTTCCTGCGTGAGTCCTGCGTGCTTGCGGTAATAGGCGATGTTGTAGCCAAGCTCAATGTATTTTTTGGTGTTATCAAACACCACCGGATTGTTTGATTCCATTTTGCGCCACCTCCATTCATATCTAATATTGTACGCAAATAATTGCAAAACATAAATTAGATGAGGTGTATCTATTGATATGTATAATGTGACAATATATAATTGAGGTGTATAACTTGTCGCAATGGGTAAACGGTTAAACAAAAACAAGGAGGAAATGAGAGATGAATTTGCGAAGAAAAGCGTTATCATTGCTGCTGTCGGCGGCAATGATATTGAACATGGGAGTTACTCCCGTGTTTGCAATCGCCTCCAATGGGGATACACCTGTTGGGGCAAGCTCCCTGTGTGAGCATCACAGTGAGCATACAAAGGAATGCGGCTACACCGAGGGTACGGCAGGCACTCCCTGCACCCATGAACACACGGCAGACTGCTATACTGATGAGCTGATTTGCGGCTTGACAGAGGAAGTGCAGGATAGCGGCACTGACAGCGACGCCGCACATACGCATACGCAGGAATGCTACAAGCTGAATTGTGCCCACAAGCATGACAATACTTGCGGCTACACCGAGGGTACGGCGGGAACACCCTGCACCTATGAGTGCGAGGTTTGCAAGGCAGTAAACGATAAGCCTTTGGACAGCGGTGCGGTTTCCACACCGTCCAATGTAGCCAAAGCGGTGACAAGCTGGCAGTTTGTTGACCCCGAAGCATACTTGACCGACAACACCCTCGCCCTGCCCGGTGTGAGCATGGAGCAGCAGGCGGGCTTTGAGAATATTATCGCCATGCTGCCAACTGTGCTCACAGGCACGGTGGAGGGCGAAGCGGAGCCTGTCACGGTGAACATTACCGACTGGGATTGCGAGAACTACAATCAGGACGAAAGCGGCAACTGGCCAATCAGCGGTACATACACCTTTGCGGCAACGCTGGCAGAGGGCTATTCCGCAACCCCCGCGCCCACCGTAGCGGTGGAGCTGGGCGGGGCGAATGTGCTGGTGACAAATAATACGATTACAGAGAGCGGCATCACCATTGTCGCAAGCAATAACGGCGAGGTGTCCTACACCGAGGGCAGCGGCTTTACGCTGAATGCAAACGGCGACTATACCATCTCCGGAACATGGAGCGGAAGCATTACAGGTGCAACGTTGCAGACAAGAAAATCTGTCATTTCTATGCTTTCGGGCGTAACAGCAGACATTACCTTTGATGCTGTAGATATCGACGCAAGTGCGACCAATCAAGTCTGTGCTTTTAATGTAGCAGGCGCAACAATTGAGCTGAATTTGAAAGCAGGAACGACCAATACGTTAAAAAGCGGTCGAGACACAGCCGGTTTGCAGGTGGAGACCGGTGCAAAGCTGATTATTAAAGGCACTGGAACGCTGCAGGCTAATGGTGGTTATGATGGTGCGGGAATTGGCAGCGGAACAGATTACCATTTAGGCGAGCTCATAATTGAGTCTGGATTCATAACTGCAATCGGCAAAAATGGCGCAGCGGGTATTGGCGGTGGCGCATATGGTAACAACGGAACTGTGACCATCAATGGCGGTATCATAACTGCGGTCGGTGAGCGAGGTGCCGGAATCGGTGGCGGGTTTAAATATCTGGATAGCACTGCCGGTGGAAATGGGGGGACAACCATTATTACCGGAGGAACCGTTACAGCCAAAGGCAGCACTGATGCTGCTGGAATTGGTAACTTTGGACAAGGAGAAATCGGCACATTTTCTACCGGTACAAGCGGCAACGCTTATATTGTTGCCAGCAGTATTGCTGATAAAACCAACCAAGGCTCGTGGAGCGGCGTGATTTTCGACGGTAATGCCGGTGCGGTATACGGCACACCAACGCTGACAACCGATGCGGAAATTCCAAGCGGCAAAACGCTGACGGTTGAAGGCGGCAAAACACTAACAATCGGTGCTGGCACAACGCTGACCAATAACGGTACGCTGACTAACAACGGCACTATCTATAATAACGGAACGATTGGCGGCACTGCCATAGATGGCAACGAGCCCGTAAAGTCTACCGGTGATTTCACCGTCACAGGCGGCACGCTGGACACTGATTATTCCTACCAAAACAATACGCTGACAATCAAATCGGACGTAGCGCTCACCATTTCCGGCACAACCACGACAGATAAAATAGTGGTGCAGAGCGGTGTTACGGCAAATATCATGCTGGATAATGTGAATATTGACGTACATGCCACAGAGAATGCCTGCGCCTTGGATATTGTTGGCGCAAATGCAAATTTAACGCTGAAAGAATCCACAGCCAATAGTTTGAAAAGCGGCGGCAACAGGGCTGGTTTACATGTAAATTCCGACGCAGCAATCACCATAGATGGAGACGGCAACCTTGAAGCTGTAGGCGGCACATCATCCGCAGGCATTGGCGGCAACGGGAATACCGACTGTGGAGCGATTACAATTCGCGGCGGTCATATTCAAGCCACAGGCAGCGCAGGCGGTGCAGACGGCAGCAGTGCGGCGGGTATTGGCGGTGCGGACGGCTACGGCAGCAGCAGCGGAACAATCACAATTACAGGCGGAACAATTTTTGCTCAAGGCAGCACACATGGATCCGGAATTGGAAAAGGCGGAGAACAATATGGAAACACCGGTGACATTACGATTAGTGGCGGTTATGTAAATGCATCGGGTGGTATTGGTATTGGCGGCGCAGGCAATGGCGGCACGCAGGGGATATTTTCCACTGGTATAAACGGCAATGCCTTTATTATCACAAACAGTATTGCCAATCAGTCCGGCAAAGCAAACTGGAGCGGCGTAATTTTTGAGGGCGACTCCGGCACAGTATACGGCACGCCCACGATTTCAACCGATGCGGAAATTACAAGCGAAAAAACGCTTGTAATTGAAAACGGCAAAACACTTTTTGTCGATACAAATGTGACTTTAACCAACGCAGGAACCATCACTGTTGCGGCGGGCGGCAAGCTGACCAACAACGGCACGGTTACCAATAACGGCACCATCATCAACAATGGCACGATTGATGGTGCCAACAACATCGGCGGCACAGCTCCGATGGAGAAATCCGCCACGACTGTGACCTTTGCAATTAAGGGTGCAGAGAACACCCCTGTAACCGCTGCGGAATATGGGCAGACCATTGTGGTTACCGCAACGGCGCAAAAGGATACCACAAGTCGCACTCGCTCTGCGGGAGTTGACACGGTGGACTTCTATCTTGGTAGCATTGACGGCGGTACACTTGCCGTAAGAGATGTGACCAATAGCGGTAGCACTTGCACGGCAACCCTTGAAATCGCCCTCACGGACAGCAGGTGGACACCAAGCGACACGCCGTACGCCATCATTGCCGAGTTTGGCGGCGTGGCAGGCTTGCAGGCAAGCACCGGCACCGGCAGCTTAACCATAAACAAGGGCAGCCGCACCATTCCCGCTCCTACCTTGACAAGCAAAACAGATACTACTGTCACCCTGAACCCGGTTACACCCAGCGTTGGAGATGGTGATGGCACGGTAAAATATAAGTGCAGTACAGGTGACCGTGCAATCACCGAAACATGGCAGACCAGTCCGAAATTTACTGGATTAAATCCTGATAGTATTTACTATTTCTCTGCCTGCGTGGAAGATGGCACAAACTACGGCTATGCTTCCTCGAATCCAACGAAAATTAGAACCGCACCCGCCGAGCAGTTCAACCTCACCCCCGGTGGCGTGTACTACTTTGACCTTTCGGGCGCAGACGTAAAGGGTACTGCAAACACGGCAATCCCCGACAACACACTACACTATGTGCCGTTCACCTACGCAGGCACAGTGAAGGCATACAGTCTTGAAGCAAGCAGCAGTGGACAAACTGGCGCATCTGCAAATGCAACACCAAATATCCATAGCCTGTTTATTTCGGATTACGCTGTAAGCCACACAGTTTCTTGGAATGACCTTAACACCGCAAATCTCATCTTTGGCAAAAGCTATACCAGCGGGGGTGTCGGTTACACCCTTCGTGCGCCATCGGCAGGCAGTGTAGCCGTTGACGAAACCTATGTGGGTGGCACACCTACCACCAATGAGTGGGACAGCATTTACAGTAAGAATAACGGCTATATCAAAAACTTTAGTGACTTCTATTCTTGGGGGCAGGATACAACCTCCGCTAATGCGGAGGATCGCGCTGTGCGCGGTTGCTCGTCCGCCGCTAGTTGGTATTACGATCCTGCATCTCTTAACCTTACGGTCATTGGCTGGCGGCCCGTCCTTGAGGTTCTGAACGCTTCCACACTGACCGCTGACGGTCTGCAAGAAGTCACGCTGAATCTAAACGGCGGTACACTGGGCGGCAGCACTGCGGACATTAAGGTGATTGTCAAAAACAACACCGCCTATACCGCTCCCAGCGGCGAGGGCTTGACTGCGCCAACCAAAAAGGCATTCACCGGCTGGAACACAGAGCAAGACGGCGGCGGCACAAACTATGCATCAGGCGCAGAGGTTCCGTTCTCGGTGAAAACCCTGTATGCGCAGTGGGCACTCCCGCAAGAAACCATACCCGCTGCGGCCATTGACTATGTAAATGAGAAGCTGGCTGGGTTGACCGCAGGCGCAGCATACAGCATCACTCCGGCAGACGGCAGCGCTCAAACAAAAACCGCCGATGCAAACGGCATGATTGCCATTGACGGCGGATGCTTTGGCAAAACCCTTACCATTGTGAAAAAGGGCATTGCAGATACCACATTGGATAGCGAAGCACAGAGCCTTGCAATACCAGCAAGACCGGCAAAGCCCACAGCAACAATGGAAATTTTCAAAGAAAAGAACAGCATTGTCATCGCTAATGGGAGGGTGTCCTATAGCGGCTGCGAGTTTTCCAAGGATGATGGCGCAACATGGGGCGCAAGCGCCTACTTCTCCGGCTTGGCGGCAGCGACAGAGTATACCCTCTGCGTCCGTGTAAAGGCGGTAGCGAACACCTCCTTTGCTTCTGAAGCAAAAACGGTTAAAGTTACCACAGTGGCGGCAGACGGCAGCACCACGCTCAAATCAAACGAAATTATTGCAGATGAACATAATAGTGCACAGATTATCAATAGCGGCGATAAGAATATCGGAATTGACAGAGACAATCAACTGGAAAGTATTGAAACAGCTATCACCCTACCAAGCGATGGCGGATATGACGTTGACATCCTTCCCGACCTCAAGATTAAAGTTCCCGCAGGCGGCACGGTAACCACTAAGGATTGTCCGACCATCACGCTGCCGAATGGCGGCATAGTGGACATATTCGGCAATGTCAGCACCACCGCTCCCGAAACCGTCACCATAGGCGATACCACCATTACTCCGCCCACAGGTGGCACAATCACCACCAATCCGGGCGGCACAAGCGAGCTGCCGGGTGGCTCTACCGTTATCACCGGCGACGGCCCAACCATCACCCTGCCGGACGGAGGCACCGTGGACAAGGACGGCAACGCCAGCGGTGGTGAAAACGGAAAAATCACCATAGGCGACAGCACCATTACCCCGCCCACAGGTGGCACAATCACCACCAATCCGGGCGGCACAAGCGAGCTGCCAGGGGGCTCTACCGTTACCACCGGCGACGGCCCGACCATCACTCTGCCGGACGGCGGCACCGTGGACAAGGACGGCAATGCCAGCGGTGGTGAGAACGGAAAAATCACCATAGGCGACAGCACCATTACCCCACCCACAGGTGGCACAGTCACCACCGATAAGGACGGCAAAACCGAGCTGCCCGGTGGTTCTACCATTACAAACGGCGATACCACTGTCACCATCGGCGGCGGAACAAGCGGCGGCTCCATCGACAAGGACGGCAATATCAAGCTGCCAAACGGCGGCGATATTACCGTCGAGGACAAGGGCGGCAACAGCTCCACTATCACAGTTCCCGGTACAGGCGGCGATGTGGGCGTGAAGGATGACGGCACCGTGACTGTTCCGGGCGGCTCCACCGTTACACCTCCGGGCGGCGATACCATTACCGTTCCCGAGGGCGGCGGCACCGTCAGTGGTGACGGAGATATTGTAACAAACATCACGGTTGCCACCGTCAGCGTGACCCCAACAACGGCAAACGTAGAAAAAGGCAAAACACAGCAGTTTACAGTGGCGGTTACAGGAACAAACAATCCGACGCAAACCGTCACATGGACACTGGAGGGTTACACCGGAACGGCATCCTCCATCAGTGCAGGCGGCCTATTGACTGTTGGCAGTGGAGAAACTGCAAAGACCATCACCGTAAAAGCGACCTCCACATTTGATACCACAAAAAGCGGCACGGCGGCCGTTACCATTACATCCCCCTCCGGTGGCAATACAGGCGGTGGCTCCACAGGTGGCGGCAACACCGATAACGATGATTCCACCACAGTAACACCGTCCAAGCCTACCCCGGATAACCCTACTCCGCCTACTATCGGCGTTGTGGAAACTCCGGTAACACCTGACAAGGACGGCAATGCCAAGTTAGAGGTATCGGATAGCAGCATCAAAGATGCCATCAAGAAAGCGCAGGATCAAGCAAAGAAGGATGGCACAGCCGCCAACGGCATTTCGGTGACGGTGGATGTTACCAGTAAGACAACTGCCAATAACGTTCGTGTAAGCATTTCTGCGGCAACGATTGAGCGACTGATTGCGGCAAAGGTGAAAGATTTCACCATTTCGTGCGGACTTTGCACACTGCGCTTCGATCTTGAAACCCTCAAACAACTCAAGGCACAGGCCGGAAGCAGCGCAGTACAGATTGCGGTTGGCAAGCAGGACGTGAGCAAGCTCTCCAAGGAGGCACAAACCGCCATTGGCAGCCGTCCCGCCCTGACCATCACCGCAAGCTACCAAAAGGATGGCAAAACAGTCAATATTACCAACCTTGGCAACGGTATGCTCAGTGTCAGCATCCCTTACACCAAGGTGGCAGCCGAGCAGAGCGGCGGCTTGTACGGCGTGTATGTGGACAGCACAGGAAAAGTGACCTACATCACAGGCTCCAGCTATGACGAGAATAGCAAGATGCTCTTGTTTGGCACAGATCACCTTTCCATCTACGGCGTAGGCTACAAGGCGGCGCCGCAGTTTACCGACATTGCAAACCATTGGGCAAAATCGGATATTGAGTTTGTGGCAAGCCGTGGTCTTCTCATGGGAACCGGCAACGACAAGTTCTCTCCGGGCAGCTCCATGACAAGAGCAATGTTTGTAACGGCACTGTACCGCTTGGCTGGTTCTCCCAGCTTGGAAAACGAGAATTTGGGCTATCCGTTTGCAGATGTAGATGCTTCTGCCTACTATGGCGATGCTGTTTATTGGGCAAGACTGCACAAAATTGTAAACGGTGTGACAGATGAAACCTTTGCACCGGACAGAGCCATCACACGGCAGGAAATGGCGGTTATTATCACCGGATACGCCAAAGCGATTGGATTCCCGCTGCCAAAGGTTCACGCAGAAAACACCTTTGCAGACAATGCGAAAATCGGAGACTTTGCAAAGGATTCCGTGAAATCCATGCAGATGGCAGGCATTATCTCCGGCAAGAACGGCAATCAGTTTGACCCGACCGGCACAGCAACCCGTGCGGAGGTTTCCGCAGTGCTTCGCCGCTTTGTAGAACTGGTGCTGGACAGCGGGACGGCGCAGGGCTGGATGCAAAACGACAGCGGTAAGTGGATGTACTACAAGGACGGCGTGAAGCTCACAGGCAAGCAGACCATCGGCGGCGTTAGCTATGATTTCAACTCGAATGGCGAAACGAAAACCGCTCCCGACTGGAACTTCACCACCTATACCGTTGTTAAGGGCGACAGCTTCTGGAGCATCGCATGGGATCACAAGGTCAATATGTTCACGCTGGCAAGCGTAAACGGGAAAAATATTTTCAGTATCATCAAACCGGGCGATGTGCTGAAGATACCGGGCTAATGCGCTTGCCAAAGCACGATTTTCATACTAAAAAGGCGGGATTGGAGGTGTACCATGCAGAAAACAGAAGCGGTGCAGGATACTCATAGGCAAAAGCTGCACCTAAAAGGGATTGCAGGAAGTACCCTAAAGCTCATCGCAATGTTCAGTATGCTGATGGATCATATCGGCGCTATTTTGCTGGATCGGATCATGATACAGCATGGAGCGATGGAAGTGATTGACCAGCAGACCTTTGAGGTGTTTTTAGAAGCAAACGCCGGTGTGTATTATACCTATCAGATTCTTAGATTTGTTGGGAGAATTGCATTTCCTATCTTCTGTTTTTTGCTGGTACAGGGCTTCTTGCACACCCGCAATCTAAAAAAATACTTGAGCAGACTCTTCCTGTTTGCGTTGATTTCAGAAATACCCTTTGACTTAGCGTTACCGGGAAGGCTCTTTGCATGGGAATACCAAAATGTCTACTTCACCTTATTTCTCGGTGTTCTTGCCCTTGTTGGTATTCGGATAGCAGAGGGAAAAAAGGAATGGCACATGGTAAGCTAATCCTATTCTGTGTTTTTCTTTTGCGCTTTCCTGTGGCGATAAACAATCCCGCGCAGTGCATTATAGCTGACACAGAGCCTGTTTGCAGCTTCTCGACAGGTCAGCTCGCCAGCCTGCATCTGCGCATAGACTTTCTCAAAGCCCTCTGGTAGCGGATTTGGTCTGCGACCCAAGTGTTTGCCCTGCGCTTTGGCGATGGCGATGCCCTCAGCCTGCCGCTGTCGAAGGAAATCACGCTCTGCCTGCGCCACATAGGACAGAAGCTGCAAAACAATATCTGAGATTAGGGTGCCGATTAAATCCTTATTTGTTCGAGTATCTAAAATGGGCATATCAAGAATCACAATGTCCGCACCCTTTTCCTTGATCAAGTACCGCCATTCCTCCTGAATGTCAGCATAATTGCGCCCCAGTCGGTCAATGGATTTCACTACCAAGACATCACCCTTTTTAATTTTCCGCTTGACCTTCTGGTACTCAGGGCGGTTAAAATCCTTGCCGGAGAGCTCGTCAGAAAAAATGTGCTTTTCCAAAACACCCCAGCGAATTAGCTCCTGTTTTTGGCGCTCATTGTTCTGCTCTATGGTAGAAACTCGCATATATCCGTAAAAAATTTGCATAAAAATATCCCCCTCATCTTTCTATTATGATAAGGAGGATTTGTAACTATTCAAAACCATTTAGTATGCACAAAAGGTATAGGTTTTATGCAAAGGATTACAACTAAAAAAATATATAACTTCACATACTCCATCTTACTACAAAATCCGATAAAATGCAATATATTTCTTCCTAATTCTTCTATTCTCTGAACCTATACCTTTTGTGAACTCTATGTCGTTAAAAATAAATATTGTTGGCACGGCAATTGAGATTTTCCTCCAATTGCTACGCAAAGCTATAGGGTCCTTACTATTTATATACAGGGCAGCCAGTTGCAAGTTATAAGAGATATCTGCCCTTTTGCAGGTATCTCTTTGTCTATTATTTCAAAAGAAGCAGATTGTTGCTTCGGAGAGGGGACGCGGTATTGAGAACGGAATATAAAAAAGAATACAGGGCGACAGACGCAGAGATGCGCCGGGAACAAATCCTGCTGGTGGAAGATCACTCGATTAACCGCGCTATGGTGAAAAAGCTGCTTTCCGGGCAATACGATATTTTAGAGGCTGAAAACGGGCAGATTGCACTGGATATCTTGAAATCCGACTATCGCAGCATTGCGGGCATTCTCCTGGATTTAGGGATGCCGGTGATGGACGGTCTATCATTTTTGAACGTCTATTCACAAATCAAAGAATATTCCGGTATTCCGGTGATCGTCACCACCGCCGCACAGGATGAGCAGCAGGAACAGGAATGTCTGGCACTTGGAGCATGGGATTTTATCCGCAAGCCAATTAATGGAGCTCTGTTAAAGCTGCGCTTAAAAAACGTGCTGGCGCGTAGCCAATCACTGCAGACAGAAAAAATTCGCTATTTCTTGTCCACTTTTTTAGTATATATCCACTATGTCAGCGAGTAGCACTAAACAGCACACACCCTTCCTTACGAGGAACTGTTCAATGAGTGGTACAGCCGTGACCAAAGCAAAAAGGTAAAATCGGCAAAAATAGCACGAGCAAAGAACGGCTTTTTTATGGGTGCCTATGCTCCATACGGATACATCAAGAATGAGCAAAGGCAACCGCCACTGCTCATTGACGAATACGCAGCACCCATCGTTCGCAGAATATTTGAGATGAGAGCCACTGGCATGGGCTACCGCACTATTGCCACTCAGTTGAACGATGAGCAGATTATACCGCCACGGGAGTACTACTACAACAGCATCGGCAAGCCAAATCCCAAGAAAGGTTTGCGGGCTTGGAGCGATGTAGTGGTGAGGGAAATTCTCAAAAATGAGGCATACATCGGCAACATTGTACAGATGCGAAAAGGCACAATTTCCTACAAAAACAAGACCCAAGTGAACCGCCCCGAAGAAGAATGGGTCAGAGCCGAGGGCACCCATGAGCCGATAGTATCTCTCGAACTATGGGAAACTGCCCGTAAGCTTGGTGACAGAGGAACAGTTGGCAAGAGCAACAAAGATGGTGAAATCAGCCTATTCTCCGGCTTACTGAAATGCGGAGATTGTGGTAGGAGCATGAAATTCACAAGGGATAGCAACACTCGAAAGGACGGTCACAGGAACAACCACCACGCATATATCTGCTGTGGCTACTCCCAAGGTGGCAAAGCCATCTGCTCTCCCCACAGGACTTTGGAGAGTATATTTTCTGATTTAATCCTTAGTGATATTAGAGAAAAGGCAAAGCTGATAAGCCTTGACCAAGATGCTGTTATCGCTGAGATAAAGCGAAAAAAGCAGTCCGACACCACCACCGAGCAAAAAGCAGCAGAGAAGAAATTGCAAAGCCTTCGCCATAGACTGTCTGAACTGGAGCGACTTATCTCTAAGCTATATGAGGAAATGGTGCTTGGAGATATCCCTCGTGAGATGGTCTTGGATATGATGGATAAGTACAAAAAGGAGCAACAGGAAAAGTCAATACTGGCGGCACAGCTTGCCGAGCAATTAACCCACTCACAGGAAGTCGAGCATGACATCCGTGAGTGGGTTTCTCTTATCCAAGGCTCAAAAGACATTGAAAAGCTTGACCGTGAACTGCTCATCAAGCTGGTGGAGAAGATAGTGGTCGGGCAAAAGACAGTGGTAGATGGTGTAGAACGGCAAGAAATCACGATTATCTACAACCTTGTGGGGCGGATTG
>CAYQRI010000035.1:0-16333 GCA_964420085.1 uncultured Ruminiclostridium sp. | reverse complement strand
CCACGGCGCTTTAAAAGGCCAGTATGGGCAGCTGGAACGCTACGCCGAGCAGATGGGCTTTACTGTGGTCGGCTCCTCGCAAGATTTGGGAAGCGGCCTGAATATGGATCACCCCGGACTGCTGGCTGTTCGGGAAGCCGTAAAAGCTCAGAATGCTCAGGTTTTGCTGGTGACTTCTGTCAGCCGCATCGGTCGGGATACCGCCAGCACCATAAATTTTATCAAAACATTGACTGACAGCGGTGCTCGTATCTTTTCTCCTCTGGAGGGTGAGATTACAGCAGCGCCTTTTCATTTGTTGTCTACACTCAATTTGAATTAGGAGGAACACCATGCAGAGTACAACTACCGCCGTCAACGAAGTGCGTTATCTGGTGGCGCACAACTTCCTTGCATCCCTTCTGGCGCAGGGGAAAATTACAGAAAAGGAATTCCAGATTGCCGACCAATATGCGGTCGAAAAGTACCAACCAAGCTGAAGATTGTTTAGTGGTTTTTGTGATAGATATCTCTGCATCTATGTGGTATCGTGTGTCCTAATACCAAAAAGGTATTGAACTCACACGAAAGGAAAATACACAGATGAAAAAACGAAATCAAAGGAGGTGCAGCCATGCCACAGGTACAGGTGATTGAACCCATAAACGCTATTTTGCAGTACGCCCCGCCCAAGCTGCGTGTCTGCGCCTATGTCAGAGTGAGCAGCGACTCTGCTGACCAGCTTAACTCTTTTTCGGTACAAATGGATCACTACCAGAACCTCATCGACAGGAATGAGGAATGGGAGCTGGTGGATATTTACGCCGATGAAGCGGTCACCGGAACCCGCACGGACAAGCGGGAGGAATTTCAAAGGATGCTGGCCGATTGCCGCAAGGGAAAAGTCGACCTCATCCTTGTCAAATCGGTTTCCCGGTTTGCGAGAAACATCCATGACTGCCTCTCCACCGTCCGTGAGCTGAAAGCTCTCGGTGTGAATGTGGAGTTTGAAGAAGATGGTCTTAAAACTGCCGATATGCACGATGAGATGATCATCGGTGCCTTCAGCTCCATCGCACAGGAGGAATCCACCTCCATCTCCAACAATATGCGCTGGAGCTACGCCCGGAGGATGAAAAAAGGAACCTTTACCTGTTGCTCTGCCCCATACGGCTATGACCTTGTGTCGGGAGTCCTTATCCCCAACGCAAAAGAAGCCCCTGTGGTGCGGCGCATTTTTGCCAATTACCTCTCCGGCAAAAGCATGGAGCAGATTGCAGACGAGCTGAACGCCGATGGCATCCCCTGCAAAAGCGGCGAGGTCAAGTGGCACTACACCGCCATCGCATACATCCTCAAAAGCGAGCGCTACATCGGCGATGCCCTGCTGCAAAAGTCCTATACCACCGACACCATGCCGTTTAAGGTGGTACGCAACAAGGGCGAGAAAGACCGCTACTACATCACCGGCTCCCATGAGCCAATCATCAGCCGTGCCGAGTTTGAACAGGCACAGCAGCTAATACAGTTCCGCCGATCTCTTAGCCCGAACAGTGGGCGTGGCAAACAGTATGTTTTATCTCTGAAAATCCGCTGCGGAAAGTGCGGAACAAACTTCACCCGCAGGGTGACAAACGGCAAGGTTTATTGGGTGTGTCACAGACACTTCCGCAAAAAAGAGCTTTGCGAAATCCGGCAAATCCGTGAGGATGCCATCCAGCAGGCGTTTGTCCGCCTGTATCATAAGCTCCACCAAAACAGTCGATACATCCTTTCCTCTGCCCTCAGAGAGCTGACCGACCTCAAGTCCAAAATCTCTATGAGCGATGGGAAAATTGGCTCCATCAACAAAGAAATAGCAGAACTCACCAAGCAGAGTCTGGTACTCAATCGTCTACGGACGAAAGGGTACATGGACTCTGCTATTTTCATGCAAAAAACCAATGAGATCAATCAGCAGCTCGACCTCTTAAAGCGCAACCGCCGCAGGCTGCTGGAAAGTGATGCGGATGATCAGATGCTTTCAGACTGCCGCCTGCTGGTAGGCATTCTTGAGCAGGGCGAACCAACTCTCGCCAAATTTGACGAGGTGTTATTCCACAGCATTGTAACCCATATCGTGGTCACCGAGCAGGACAGGCTGCAATTTCACTTGCTGGGCGGCTTTGCCTTTACCGAGCAGCTGCCAAAGGAGGTGTTCGGACGATGAAACAAAACCGCTACATTCCCTTCGGATACCACATCCAAAACGGTGCGCTGTATATTCATGAGGACGAAGCCGCTGTGGTGCGCCAGACCTTTGAGGATTACCGCAGCGGAATGTCCTACCGGCTGATCGCCGACAAGCTCACTGCTCAGAGTATCCCTTATCTGGAGAGCCGCACCAGCTGGAACAAGCACATGGTCAAGCGGATGCTGGAAAATACTCGCTATTGCGGCAGCAATGATTTCCCAGCCATTATCCCTGCCGCCACATTTGCCGCTGTAAACGCCCTTGTGGGGCAGAAAGCCCAAGTGGAGCGTGTGCCCCATGAGCTGGACTGTATCCGCAGGAAAGCGATTTGTGGGGCTTGTGGAGCCAAGTACACCAGAGATGGCCGAAGCAAAAAATATGAAGCATGGTGCTGTGCCAACCAGGGGCGTATTACCCCGAAACGCATCTCCGACCAAGCCCTGCTGGACAGCGTAACAGCAGCGCTGAACACCATCATCGCCGATCCCGGATTATTGGATATCCCGGAGTCCCATCCTTACGAATACTCTCTGGAGGTTACCCGCACCGGCAACCAAATCAATCGGGAGCTGGAGAAAAGTGAGGTGGACAGCGACTACATCAAGCTGCTGATTTTCAGCTGCGCCGCAGCCAAGTACGACACCTGTAACGACAGGGAGCCGAAATACTTAACCCGCTATTTGAAAGAACTATTTGAGCAGGAGCAGCCTCTGGAGGTTTTTTTGCTCCGCCTTTTTGAAGCCGCTGTCAAGCAAGTCATGATCGAGCCGGACGGCAGCTTATACCTTCGCATGATAAACGAAAAGCTCGTCCATTACCGGGCAGAAAAGGAGTAACCGATATGCAAACACAAACCATAGCCCCTGCGCAGAAGCGAGTGGATGTCATCCCTGCCAATGTGATGATTGGCAAGCCAAACGCCAGAAAGAAAAAATTGCGGGTAGCGGCCTACTGCCGGGTCAGCACAGAACAGGAAGAACAGCAGTCCAGCTACGCTGCGCAGATTGAATATTACACCGAGAAGATCACCCAAAACAAGGATTGGGTGCTTGCCGGTATTTTTGCTGACGAGGGCATCACCGGAACCAGCGCCAAGAAACGCAGCGAGTTTCTCAAACTGATGGCGCTCTGTGAAAAGGGCAAAATCGACATGGTGCTGACCAAATCGGTCTCCCGATTTTCGAGAAACACGCTGGATGCCATTACCTACATCCGCAAGCTCAAGGCCAAGGGCATCCCTATCATTTTTGAAAAAGAGGGCATCAACACCATGCAGATGGCCAGCGAGATGGCGCTGTGTTTCCTCAGCGGCTTTGCACAGGCCGAGAGCGAATCCATCAGCCGCAACGTGACATGGGGAAAACGCCAGCAATTTAAAAACGGCAATGTGACATTTCAATATTCCCGGCTGCTGGGCTACGAAAAAGGCGAGGACGGACAGCCGGTGATCGTGCCGGAGCAAGCGGAAATTGTCAAGCGGGTGTTTCGCAGCTACATCGGCGGTGCCAGCGTCAATAAGATTAAAGAGTCTCTGGAAGCAGACGGCATTCCGTCACCCACCGGCAAAGCTGAGTGGTCGGTGGGTGTGCTGCAATATATGCTCCGCAACGAGCGTTACATCGGCGATGCACTTCTGCAAAAGAGCTATGTGGTGGACTGCATCACCAAGGAAACACGCAAAAACAACGGAGAAATCCCGCAATACTATGTCACCGACAACCACCCCGCCATCATCTCAAGGGAGATGTTCAATCTGGTGCAGGAAGAAATCAGTCGCCGAGCAGGAAAACGCAAGGTGTCCCAAAAGGCTGTAAAAACTGAAAAAGGCAAATACAGCAGCAAATATGCGCTGACCGAGCTTCTCAGCTGCGGTGACTGCGGCACACAATATCGCCGGGTGACTTGGTCGAGGGGCGGCAAGAAAAAGGTGGTCTGGCGGTGCATCAACCGTCTGGAATATGGCACGAAATACTGCAAGGAATCCCCCACCATAGAGGAAAGCCGGCTCCACACTGCCATCGTTACCGCCCTAAACCGGCTGGACAAGGATAAGGAGGATGTGCTGCAAACCCTCCGGGCTGGTCTGCAGCTGGCCTTGGGTACACAGGATGATGACGGTTTCAACGAAGCCGCCATCCAAAGCCGCATCGCAGAGCTGCAAAGCGTGATGATGGACTTGGTGGAACTCAGCTCCAAATCCAGCGCCAGCGCTGATTATTTCGATGCCAAGTTTGAAGAAATCTCTGGCGAGATCAAAGGGCTTCAAGATCAGCTGGGCGAGCATAAGCAGCAAACCCTCGCCACCCAAAACACCCACGCCAGAATCAGCGAACTGCTGACCATCATGGAACAGCTTGATCTCAGCGTTAAGGATTACCGTGACGATGTGGTAAAAACCATTATCAACAAGGTGGTTGTTTTAACCGCCGACCGAATCCGGGTGACCTTTGACGGCGGTGTAGAGATGGATGTGGAGCTGCCGAGTGAATAGCAAGAGGAAACCGCCAGCAACAAAATTCGACTGGCGGTTTCACCTCTTGAATGGTGGCAAATTTACTGATATACTGAAAAAGCCGAATGGAGGTACAGATGCATCGTATTTTAGCCTTAAACCCTTGATTTAAGCCCAAAACAGGGTGCATCTATTTTTACCTAATGACACAATCAAGAGCAGTCACTGCCGTTTGGCGGTGGCTGCTTTGTTATCCGCAGAAAGAAGGTGATCTCATGGGTATCGGTAGAGCTAGAAAAATAAATTCCGTAAAGCGGATGGAAGAATTATGGGAAGCGTATAAGTCTGATTGCAACAACCAGATGGTGCTTACCCATGATTTCAGCTCCAAAAATTCTGAGTTTGTGAGCAAAGAGCTTCGCAGAAGTATTACCTATACGGTTGAGGGGTTTTGCGTGTTTGCCGGGATTGCACGGTCTAATTTTTACGAGACCTATGCAGCGGACGACCGCTTTCGGGACATTATCACACGCATGAAAGAGGAATGCGAGGTGGATGCCCGTAAAAAATTCGAGCTGCAAATCATCCCGTCACAGCTCGCACCGCTTTGGATGTCGAAGCACGGGTACAGCACAAAAACAGAGGTTACGGGAGAAGACGGGAAGGTGAACATCATTGACGACATTTAGAATTTCAGAAATGATTTCCTCCGCCTTTCACACTTCTCACAGAGCGATAAAGTGCGGAGAGGTTAACGAGCTTGTGGAAAAAGGCGGGAGAGGCTCTACAAAATCCAGTTTTGTGAGCGTAGAGCTGCTACTCCTGCTCTTGAAGCATCCGGACTGCCATGCAGTGGTTTTGCGAAAGGTCGGCAATACCTTGCGAACCAGTGTATACGCACAGGTCTGCTGGGCGATTGCGTCGCTTGGACTTACCGCACGGTTTCGCTGCACTGTTTCACCGATGGAGTGTACCTATCTGCCGACAGGGCAAAAAATCTTATTTCTTGGGCTGGACGACCCGGGGAAGCTTAAGTCCATCAAGGTTCCGTTCGGGTATATCGGTATGGCGTGGTTTGAAGAATTGGATCAGTTTGCCGGGGAAGAAGAAATACGAAATGTGGAGCAGTCACTTTTTCGTGGCGGTCCTTTCTCCTTTGCATTCAAATCCTTTAACCCTCCTGCCATGGCACGGAACTGGGCGAACCGATACGC
Organism: uncultured Ruminiclostridium sp.; assembly: GCA_964420085.1. GTDB lineage: Bacteria > Bacillota > Clostridia > Oscillospirales > Oscillospiraceae > Evtepia. Next base: position 10,455 of record CAYQRI010000035.1, on the reverse strand, counting down.
ACTCCAAGGGAAACCGGGCAAGCTAGTGCATCACAGCACCTACTTAACGACCCCTTCGGCGTGGCTTGGCCCACGTTTTATTGATGATGCCGAACACCTAAGGTCAAAAAATGAAACTGCATACCGGCACGAGTACCTTGGCGAAGTTGTCGGGTGCGGCACGCAGGTGTTTGAGAACGTTACGGGCGATGCCATCACCGATGAGCAAATCAAGGGCTTTGACCGTATTTATAACGGGCTTGACTGGGGCTTTTATCCTGATCCGTGGGCGTTTAATCGGATGCACTACGATGCCGGTCGCCGCACTCTTTACATCTTCGGTGAGCTGACCAAGTACAGAGCAGGAAACAGGGAAACGGCGAACGATCTGTTCACTTTCGGGTTAACGGGCAATGACCGAATTACCGCTGACAGCGCCGAGCCGAAAAGCGTGCAGGACTACAAAGATTACGGTTTGTTTTGCAAAGGGGCTATCAAGGGGCCGGGTAGTGTGGATTATTCACACAAGTGGCTGCAATCGCTGGACAAAATCGTCATTGACCCCGCTCGATGCCCGGATACCTACAAGGAATTTACCGAGTATGAGTATGAACGGGCGAAGGACGGCACAATCACAAGCGGCTACCCCGATGCCGATAACCACCACATTGATGCTGTGCGTTACGGCATGGAACCTGTGTGGAAACGAAAAGGGCAGTAAATCATGTTTCAGAAATTTTTATCATGGATTCGAGGTGTTTTATCCAAAATGCTGCGCATAGGCGATGTAAAAAAGACGCTCAAGGTAGACGTGGCGGTTAGCTCTGAAATGCAGACCGCCATTGATGCCTGGGCGCTCATGTTCCAGGATAAAGCGGAGTGGCTGGATGAGAACACCCAGAGCCTTGGCCTCCCCGCTGCCATCGCTGGGGAGATTGCCCGTCTTACCACCGTGGAAATGACCAGCAAGGTGGAGGGTAGCCCCCGTGCTGACTTCCTGCAAGGTGAATATGGGCGAGTCCTTGATGCCCTTCGCACCAACACGGAGGTTGCCGCTGCTGGAGGCGGCATCGTGTTTAAACCCTATGTAGATGGGGAACGCATTGCGGTGGATTGTGTTCCGGCTTGGCGTTTCCTGCCCACTGCTTTTAACAGCTTGGGCGAGGTTACGGGAGCTGTGTTCGTGGAGCAGGTCACCAAAGGCAAGACCTATTACACACGCATGGAACACCACCAGCTCAGTGATGAGGGCTATTCCATTCGGAACCTTGCCTTTATGTCCACCACCCAGACGGTGCTTGGTACGCCGTGCAGCCTTGCTGCGGTAGATGAGTGGGCGGGGCTTGAGCCGGAGATTACCATCAAGTATAAAGACGGCACTGCTCCGGAGGGCGTGCTATTCGCCTATTTCAAGATGCCATTCGCCAACAACATTGACCCAACAAGCCCGCTGGGGGTGTCCGTTTATAGCCGTGCGGTTGGACTGATCAAAGAGGCGGACAGGCAATATAGTCGCATCCTATGGGAGTATGAGGGCAGCGAGCTGGCGATTGATGCCAGTGAGGGTGCCTTGCGGACATCTCAGGACAACGGTCGCAGCACCATGCCACAGCGGAGAAAACGGCTATTTCGTGAGCTTGGAATTGACCAAGGCACCGGCGGTGACCTTTACCAAGTTTTTAGCCCCGAAATTCGGGACACCTCCCTTTTCAATGGGCTTGATAAAATCCTCAAGCGCATTGAGTTTAATTGCTATCTGTCTTATGGCACGCTGTCCGATCCGCAGAGTGTGGAGAAAACAGCGGAGGAAATCAAGACCAGTAAGCAACGCAGTTATTCTGCGGTGTGCGACATCCAGAAAGCCCTCCAGACTGCGCTGGAGCATTTGGTATGGGTGATGGACCTCTATGCCTCCCTCTATCATCTCGCCCCAAGCGGCGAGTATGAGGTTGGCTTTACTTGGGGAGACGGCGTGATGGAGGATACCGACACCGAATTTGCACGGCGTAAGCTGCTGGTAGACGGCGGGTACTTGAAGCCCGAGAAGCTGCTGGCGTGGTATTTCGGTATCAGCGAGGAAGAGGCAAAAGAGTATCTTCCGCAGCAAAACGACCTATCCTTCGGTGATTCCTGATGCTCAAACCAAAGTACATCGAACGGCTGCCAAACACTATGGTGGAGCTGTACAGCGAAGTGGAACAGGACATTCTTGCTGACATGGCACGCCGCATCAGTACCTATGACTACTGGATTCCGGCAGCAGACTGGCAGTATCAGAAGCTCATCGAGATGGGCAACTTCCACAGCTATGTGATGTCGGCACTCTCCGCATTAACAGGGCGGTCAAAGCCCGAACTGGAGAAGTTGATGCAGGAGGCGGGTTCTAAAGCTCTCGCCTTTGATACAGGGATTTACAAAGAGCATGGGTTCAGTCCGCCGCCCCTTGCAGAATCCGAAGCCCTTCGTAAGATTTTGAATGCCGGTTACGCTGCCAGCGCAAAGACGATGCAGAACCTGACCCGTACCACCGCTCAGACCGCCACAGGTCAGTTTGAGCGAGCCTTGGATGAAGCGTGGCTCAAGATAAAGTCGGGGGCATTCGGCACCGACACCGCTGTGAGAGATGCCGTAAAACAGCTGTCTCGTGATGGTGTTGAGGCGATTCGTTACCCGTCCGGACACACAGACACACTGGAGGTCGCCGTTCGCAGGGCGGTGGTCACCGGTGTCAATAAGACCGCAGGGGAGCTGCAATGGTCTTTGGCAGATGAGATGGAAAGTGACTTGGTCGAGACCACTGCTCACGCCGGGGCAAGACCCGACCACGCCGTTTGGCAAGGGCGTGTGTTTAGTCGTTCCGGGAAGTCTAAGAAGTATCCGGACTTTGTGTCTGCTACCGGCTACGGCACAGGTGCCGGGCTTTGCGGTTGGAATTGCCGCCACAGCTTCTTCCCATACTTCGAGGGAAGTCCAAGAGCCTACACCCCGGAAATGCTGAAAGAGTTCGAGGAAAAGAGCATCACCTACAACGGGAATGCCATGACGGAGTATGAAGCAAGTCAGCAGCAGCGGTATATCGAGCGTAATATCCGCCGATGGAAGCGTGAGAATGTCGCCATGAAAGCTGCGAGGCAGGATACGGCAGAGAGTGCAGCTAAAGTAAAGCGGTGGCAGGAGACGCAGAAGGACTTCCTAAAGCAGACTGGGTTGAAGCGGCATGGGGCACGGGAGCAGATTGCCGGGTATGGGAGAAAAGAAGCCGTAGGTGTTCGTCGTGATGTTGCAAAGTATGAAAAATATCGGTATAATAAAAATGGAACGATCCTTGTAACGGACGATTGGAAGGAGAAAGGCAAAGTTTCTATCTTAAAAACATATCGTCCATATGCTGTTGTTGAGACAAAAACGGAATATCGAAACGGAACAACTCAGATTGATCGCACGATCTACGATGCGGATGGTGTCATGGCGAAGCAAATCCATTCTGGTTCGCATAATCGACCGGATCAACATCTATTCGGTGAGTATGGCGAACACGCACATGATTATACATGGCTTCCGAACGAAAAGAGGCCGAATAGGATTGATCGTAATCTTACGGATTCTGAAAGGAAGGAACATACTGATATTTTAGGAGGTGTGGAGGATGGATGAAGACAACATTGCCTTGTTTTTGGAGATGAACGAACCAGCTTTTGATGTTGGCGGAAAGCAGTATTCTGTTTGTTGCCCAGCCAATAACCTGTTTGCAACATGGGATTCGGATGGCAACACATTTGACTTCCCGGATGTTACGGCATTACTCGATGAATGGATGATTGGCGGAAAGCCGTTTCGCAGCATCGTACAAACAATTATGTAAAACCACCAACCTGACGGGCGGTGGTTTTTTCATACGCAAATTTCCAAGCGCTTGGCGATTTGCCGGGCCTACCACATTGGCGGAAGCATCCGAAAGGGTGCTTTTTTCATACCATTTTTGACCGAGCCGAAGTCGCAAAACTACGGCACGCAGGGGAAGCGACCCCCGATAACAAAGCGCAGCGTAGAAAGGAAACCCCATGAAACGAGAGTTTATCACAGGGCTTTTGCCTGACATCGACAAAGCCGTACTAGATCAGATTATGGACGAACATGGCAAGGGTATCGTGGCAAAGAACAACACCATCGCAGCCCTAACCACGGAGCGTGACGGCTTGCAAACCCAGCTCAACACAGCCAATGACACCATTAAGTCCTATAAGGACATGGACATTGACGGCATCAAAACTGCCGCAAAGGAGTGGGAAGCCAAGTACAACACCGACACGCAGACGCTCAAAGACCAGCTGGCTGACGCCCATTACGGCTTCGCCGTAAATGGTGCAGTATCTGCGCTGAAGTTCTCCTCCGGCAGTGCCAAAAAGGCTTTTGTAGCAGACCTCAACGCAAAAAAGCTGCCCTTACAGGATGGAAAACTGCTTGGTATGGAGGACTTTGTTAAGAGCTATCAGACCAGCGATCCGGATGCCTTCCTGCCGGAGAACGACGACAAGACCCCCGTTGCCACAAAGGGCGGAACAGGTGGGGGCAACGCTATCGCAGACGATGCCGCTCTCAGAGCGGCGTTCAGTCTGCCCGACAACTCGAAAAAGGAGTAATGAAATATGCCGAATGCAATTACCTTAGCCCAGCAGTTTATCCCTCTGCTGGATGAAGTCTATAAAATGGCTTCTCTCACCGCTGACTTGGACGGCAACCCCGACCTTGTGCGGCAGGGGGCAAACGCCAATGAGCTGATTATCCCCAAGCTGTCTATGCAGGGGCTTGGCGATTATTCCCGCAATGGCGGGTACGTTGATGGTGACGTGACGCTCACCAATGAAACGGTTGCCTGCAACTTCGACCGAGGCAGAATGTTCAACGTGGATACGATGGACAACATGGAAACCGCCGGTCTTGCCTTTGGTCGGCTCGCCGGTGAATTCATCCGCACCAAGGTGACACCGGAGGAGGACGCATTTCGATTTGCCAAGTATGCCGGCACCACGGGCATTTCTAAGGTGTCTGCCGGTGCTACGCTGGCGGACGGTGCCGCCGTCATCGCCGCCCTGCGTGTCGCCATCACTAAGATGGATGAGGACGAGGTGCCGCCCAACGAGCGATATTTGTACATGACCCCCCTGCTGCTGGGGTATGTGCAAGACATGGATACCACCAAGTCCCGTGAGGTCATGCAGAATTTCGCAAAGGTGGTCAAGGTGCCGCAGACTCGTTTCTACACAGCCATCGACCAGAAGTCCGGAAAGATCATTACCAGCGGTTCTGGCGAGGGTGCAACCACCACGGATGAAACAGCGGGTGGCTATGCAAAGGCTGCTGGCGGCAAGGACATTAACTTCATGATTCTGCACAAGCCCGCACTCATTCAATTCCCCAAGCATATTGCACCCAAGATCATCACGCCGGAGATGAACCAGACTGGTGATTCCTATAAGTTCGGTTATCGTCAGGTAGCGATTGCGGATGTGTATGAAAATAAGGTGGCCGGTATTTACCTCCACCACAAGGCAACTTGAGTATGATGATCTACGCTGATTTTTCATATTATCAGACAGAGTACGCAGGCACGATGAAACAGGCGGACTTTCTCCGCCTTGCCCGTCGTGCTTCTGCCTATCTGGATACCTTGACCTTCGGCAGGGTCTCGCAGTATGCTGACACCACCCGCATTCAGGATGCCTGTTGCTCTGTCGCTGACGCTATGCTTCTGAATGAAAACGGCGGCGGTATTGCGTCAGAGAGCAACGACGGGATCAGTGTCAACTACATTGCTGGGGTCAGCAAGGCAAAAACGGACGACCAGCGATTATATGAAGCAGCAGCCCTGTACCTTGCCGGTACGGGGCTTTTGTATCGGGGGGTGTAGCGGGGTGGTTGGCTTTACAGAAACTGTGACCTTGGTTCGGCATATCAAGCAGCCGCAGGGTGATTTCTATGACTGTGTGGTTATCCATGGTGCGAGCTGGTTTGCAAAAACGGCAACGGTAAACACGGCGAAGGGGGTCACAACCGGCAATGTCTTAAAGTGCCGAATTTTACCGAATAGCCTGCCCGAGGATGCCGCACCACGCATCGGGGACTTTATGGTGCATGGCGAGATAAGCGCTGTCACGAAGCCCTCTGACATAATTGGGTGTGAGTATTTCAAAGTAACAGCTGTTGGGGATAACCGACGCGGCAGATTGAAGCATTTGCTGGTGACGGGCGCATGAATATTAAAATGAAAATAGAAGTCGCCCGCATCTTAAAAAATCGGGGGCTGGGCACGTCCAATAAAGCACGGCGGCATCTCGCTGTCACGGTGGCTAGATTGTCCGACTCTTATGTACCGATGCAGCAGGGCACGCTGAAAGACAGCCGGCAAATTTTAGAAGGCGGTCGGGCAATTCTCTACAACCAGCCGTATGCCCACTACCAGTATCATGGTCAGGTGATGGCGGGCAGAGCACCGAAGCACTATACCGGGCAACCAATCCACTACCATTATGGGCGGCATCGTGGAAAAGAGTGGGATAAGCGTATGCTGGCAAACCGTGGCAAAGAGGTTGTGGAGGACCTTGCACGATTCGTAGGAGGGAAACGAAAATGACAAACATTGAAGCAGTGACTGCGTGGCTGCACACCTATCCGCCTTTGGCAGATGGTCGTATTGGCGTTGATTTTCTGTCGGCAGACGCACAAACCTACTCCGTAGATGTGATGCCGGGCAAGGAAATTATCAAGAAGTACTTGGATGGCTCCACCGTCCGGCAGTTCGACTTTGTTCTTGCGTCCCGTGAGCTCAAAGAAGACGACATTGGGCAAAACTTGGAAATACACGCTTTTTATGAGGGTTTTGCACAATGGGTGGAAGCACAGAACAAAATCGGTGGCAGACTGCCGCACTTGGCGGCGGGCAGAAGTGCCAAAAGGGTTGAGGTCACAACAAGCGGCTATCCATTCTTTGTGGACGAGCATGGCACGGCACAATATCAAATCCAGATGAAAATGACGTATTACCAGAAGGGAGAACGATAACGTGAAAGTATCTCAGTTAATGGCGGGAATCACGCCGGACACAGCCTATGAGGGGATTGTAAACAACAAGGACATGGTGTTAGCGGTGGATTGCGGCGTTACCCCTGTCACAGAAATCACAGCAGCAACGGTTGCGGATTTTGCGATTGTGCAGGTTGGTACAACCGGCGTGGAAGCACAACTAAATCCGACGACACAGGATAAAACCTACCTCCGCTCTGGTCAGACCACGACTAAGACCGGCAACCAGCGGAGCTTTAAAATTTCCGGCGACCTGCACACTGGCGATGAATTTCAGGATTTTGTCATGTCCCACGCCATCAAGTACGGCACCGGTTCCTCTGTTGTGCGGAGCTATGTGTTCTTTAACCTGCTCACCGGCAAGGGCGAATCTGGCAAAATGTCTATCATCGTAAACTCCGATGGTTCCGGCAGTGCCGATGAATCCGCATCCATTGATGTGGAGCTAAAGAAATTCAGCGAAACACCCGCTGAATACACCTATGCCGCTCCTGTTGCCGGCTAATTTTGGAGGATTGAACAATGGAAAAGTACATGGTAAATGGCGTAGAAATCCAGTATGACACATTCGATGTGGACAATATCGAAAAGTGGGACGAAGAAGTCCAGCGTGTTGCGGATGAGGCTAAAAAGCCCCGCGGTGATGATGAGACGGTGGCAGCTCAGCTGCGTCGCATCTGCTATTCCATGCGGGATATGTTTGACGCCGTGTGCGGCGATGGCACCGCCCTGGATGTGTTTGGAGAAAAGGTAAACATCAAAGCAATCCACGAGGGTTACGCATCCTTTGTGAAGCAGGTCGGCAAGAATATGGCAGAGTTTTCCAAAGAAGCCGCCTCAACATTCCAGAAGGAGGAAAGCCACATGAACCGTGCACAGCGGCGTAGAGAGCAAGACAGCAGACGATGACGCACCCATTTGAAGCACTGCCTGAATCCGTGCGAGTAGGGGACTATGACACCCCTATTCGTACGGATTTCCGTATATGGGTAGAATTTGAGGTCAGATTGCAGTCAGGCGAGGACAGCATGGAATTGTTGGAGCTTCTCTATCCAGATTTGCGCCGCCTAGACCTGCAAGCACTCATAGATAGTGCCGTTTACTTTTACATGGGTTGGATCAGCGAAGATGGTAAAAACGGAGATGGCGAAGCCGCAGGCAGATCCTATGACTTCGTGCAGGATGCAGACACTATTTTCAGCTGCTTCTGGCAGGTGTATGGCATCGACCTATCTACCGAGCATCTGCACTGGTGGAAGTTTTGCCGTTTGCTTTGGGGTTTGCCGGGAGATTGTGCCTTTATGCGCATCATCCACTACCGCACCGCAGACCTCACAGGGATGGATAAAAACAAAAAGAAAGAATACGAAAAAATGCGTAAGCTCTACGCTCTGAGGAACACGGGAAAGAAGGAGACCTTGGAGGAACGGGACGAAAGAATGCTCGCTTATGTCAATCGGCGGTTCGCTGAGGCGGTGGAGTATAGGGAAACAAATAGATAGGTGGTGACGCTATGGCGGCAGACGGATCTGTTATCATCGAAATTGACGGCGATGACAGCAAACTAAATAAAACACTTGGAAACATCAAAAAGACTGCATCCGGCGCACTAAAAGCGGCTGGCATATCCGTTGCCGGTGTGACCGCTGCCTTGGGCGGTGCGGCGGCGTATGCGGTAAAGGTCGGCAGTAACTTTGAAGCCTCCATGTCCAACGTGGCCGCCATTAGCGGTGCGACCGGCAACGAACTGGAAGCACTGACCGAAAAGGCGAAGGAGATGGGCAGGACAACTAAGTTCTCTGCCAGTGAATCAGCTGATGCCCTCTCTTACATGGCAATGGCGGGTTGGAAAACGGAGGATATGCTTGGCGGCATAGAGGGCGTCATGAACCTTGCTGCCGCATCCGGGGAAGACCTAGCCACCACCTCTGATATTGTCACCGATGCGATGACCGCCTTCGGTATGGCGGCGAATGAATCCGGTCGGTTCGCCGATGTGCTGGCGGCGGCTGCCTCCAACTCGAACACAAACGTCGGCATGATGGGCGAAACCTTCAAATATGTCGCTCCTGTCGCCGGGGCCTTGGGCTACAGTGTAGAGGATACTGCGGTTGCCATCGGTCTTATGGCGAATGCGGGCATCAAGGGAAGCCAAGCTGGTACCGCTCTGCGGGCTATGCTTACAAACCTTGCCAAGCCCTCTGAGCAGGTGTCCGGCTATCTGACAAAGCTTGGAATCTCCCTGACAGATTCTGCCGGGCAGGTAAAGCCGCTGAATGTCCTTTTGTCCGAAATGCGTGGCAAATTTGACGGCTTGACCGATGCACAAAAGGCGGAGTACGCCGCAGGGATCGCCGGGCAGGAGGGTATGTCCGGCTTACTTGCCATTGTCAATGCGTCTGACGCAGATTTTCAAAAGCTCACGGCATCCATAAACGGCTCTGCCGGTGCTGCCGAAGACATGGCAAAAACCATGAACGACAACCTAAAGGGTGCCATGGCGGAGCTGGAAAGCGGCATTGAGGGGCTTGGTATCTCTGTCTATGAGAGCATGGAAACCCCGCTCAAGAAGGCGGTTCAGTCCACCGTCTTGTCTGTTGGTAAGCTGCAACGGGAGCTGACCTCAAACAAAACAAAAGCGGCGATAGAGAGCCTGGCAAATGGGTTTGGTGACCTTGTTTCTGCCACGGCTGATTTTGCCGCTGGTGCGATCCCCATTGTAATTGAAGGTGCAGCGGTGCTTGCCGATAACATGGAGTATGTAGCACTGGCAACCGGTGCCGCCGCTTTGAGCTTCGCCGGGTTTAAGCTTTCTGGCATCATTTCCTCTATCGGTGTGTTGGCTACGGAGGTCGGCATTTTGACCGCCGGAGAGACCGCACAAACCATTGCAACGGCAATCTCCACCGGGGCACTCACGGCAAAAGAGACCGTTGTTGGCGTGCTGACGGGAAAAATAAAGCTCGCAACCGTAGCGCAAGCGGCTTGGAGTGCCGTTATGGCGGCGAGTCCGATCGGGCTTGCTGTCACAGCTGTCGCCGTTTTAACTGCCGGGATTATAGGTCTGTCCCTTGCGATGGATGATGAGACACGGGCAGAGCGAGAGCAGGCAGAAGCCATACGAGAACGGAATCTAGCTTGGGAGGACACGAAGCAGCGGACGCAGGACAATATTGACGCTGCTGTCTCTGAAATTTCGGTTGCTGAACTTTACATTGATGAGCTGCGGAGCATTACCGATGAAAATGGCAAAGTGAAGTCTGGCTATGAGGGCAGAGCCGCTGCCCTCTACGAGCTGATTAACAACGCCATCCCCGGTGCAGTTACGGCAAACCAGACCGAAAAGGGAAGCCTTTACGAAATTTCGGATGCCATTGAGGATGTCATAGCCAAGAA
>CAYQRI010000034.1:0-16371 GCA_964420085.1 uncultured Ruminiclostridium sp. | reverse complement strand
TTGTACAGAGGAAGGACGCGTATTCATAAGTAAGTAAACCCTTTCTGTCGCCGTGTCGAAGGCGCACGGTAACGTAATTCAATCCCTGTAAGTATACTCGAAAATGGTCGTGGGTGCAATGGCATCGTGTGGAAAAGCCGGAAATCAATTTGCGGCGAAAATCTTTACGCACCGCTCATTTAAACCATGTTAAAACAGACAAGGCACACCTTGTTCAGATGTGCCTTGTCTGTTTCAAGTTGTCGTATGCTTAGGCAAGCGCTGCACTGTCTGCGTCTTTCAGCGCTAAAATAAACGCTTTCAGCTCATCCGTGTTGAGGACCACGCTTTTCCATGCTGACTTCCACAGAATTAAGGATGGTATGCTCAGGAAAGAACACAACCGGTCGGGGCATGAAGGCACCTCACGTTTGGGCCTTCTATTGCTGCACTTCATTTCGGCAAACAATATCCCAGACTTCATTTAAATTCTGAATGCTATATTCAATGGGTAAATGCTCCGGAATTTGGGCACCCTTTGGATTATACCAGCAGCAGCGAAGCCCTGCCCAAACGCCGCCCTGCATATCGCTGGTGAGCGAATCGCCCACCACAAGAATCTCGTCCTTTGCATAGGTACCAAGCTCCTGCAAGACGGCATCAAAAAAGGCGGGGCTTGGCTTTTCTGCGCCAACCTGCTCCGAGATATAGATCCCGTCAAAGAGCTGATCCAGCCCAGACTTTTTTAATTTGCGGCTTTGTGCGGTCAGCGTACCGTTTGTAATGGCGTATTGCTTCACCTTGCCGTGCAGCTTCTTCACCAAGTCGTAGCCGTTGTCTATGAAGACCACGGTCTCGCCCAGCTGAATTTGATACTGCTCGTTGAAGGCGTTGCAGTCGGGCACAGCCAGACCCTCCGCTTGAAAAAACTCCACAAACCGCCCGGGAAGCAGCTCTGCCTTGGTGATCTCGCCCCGCTCCAGCCGCAGCCAATAGCTTTTGTTGATGGCGGAATAGCGAGCGACCTGTGCATCGCTGCACACGCCGTAGCCAAAGCGCTCAAAGCAGGTGGTCAGCGCCACCCGCTCTGCCGCCAAAAAATTCAAAAGGGTGTTATCCACATCCCATAAAATCACACGAATCATGTCTTTGCTCCGTTCTCTGTCTGTTTTTTCGCCTATTTGTCTTTTAGAAGCGCCGCCGGACACTCCTCGACCGTTACGCCCGTGTAATAGTGGCACAATATATCGGTGTAGGTTTTTCCCTCGTTTGCCATCGTGTTGGCACCATATTGGCTCATGCCCACGCCGTGCCCGAAGCCCGATACCTGAAAGGTGATTTGCTCCGCTGCCGCCTGTACGGTAAAGGCCGCCGACCGCAGGGAAAATACCTTCCGTGCCTCGGCACCGGAAACGGAAATGCCGCCAATGACGATACTATGAACGCTGCCGCCCTCGGTGTAAACTGTGTCGCCAATCCAAGCGGCGGGGTCGCCGGTCAGGACGGCATCGGGGTATTTGGCCAGAAAGGCGGCGGAAAATTCCGCTGGAGTTAAAACGACCTCGCTGTGGAAGTTTGGCACCTGCTCCCCCTCCGGCGACGGCACGCTTTGCAGATAGGGGACGCTGTTGCCCCAGACCTCCACGGCATCCTGCGTGGCTGTGCTGGAGGATGAATGGAATAAGGCACTGATCAGGCCTCCCTGATAGAGAATCACTTGATTGTTGGTCTCGGCCACGGCCTTTGTGATTTTTTCTGTGTAAGCATCTGCATGGCTACCCCAATTCTCCCGTGCCTTTTCACGAGAAATCCATGCCTGACAGCAGGCGTAATTGGTACACAGGTCAGCGTCTGGATGGTTTTGGGCGTTGCCTGCCTTGTTGAGCGAGTAAGTACGGGCGGCGACGGCTTGTGCCTTCAGTGCTTCCTCTGCGAAGGAGGCCGGCATCTCTGCCGCCACCACACCCCAGAGGTATTCGTTCAAATCCATTTCTTGTATGGTATCCCCCACCAAAACAGAGAGGGTACGCCCGCTTTCGGGCAGCGTGACGGCGGCTTCCTCTGGCTTTTGGGTCTGCCCCTGCCGCAGCCCCAAGGGAATGAGAAAAAGAAGCACCACTAAAAGCAGAGCGGCTCCTATCATTTTTTTCAACGGTATGGCTCCTTTCGTTGAATTGGTTTGCATCTCGGCTTGTTTTCATTTGTGTTTCAGTATAACGTGTTCTCGGGGGTTCCGTCAAGGCACAGCGTGCCCAAACCTCTCGACAACATCGTCTATATTTTGCAAATACGGGGGCATACTCTTGCAATTTTTGCGTTTTTCTGGTATAAAAGTGAAGGCTTATTGCGAAGCACCATAGGGTCACAAAATGTTGTTTCGACATTTTGTGACCTTAATACTGAAAAGAGAGCCAAAACGAGAAAAGAAAAGGAGACTTCTAACCATGTCCAAAGAAAAGGTACGCATCGGCCTAGATCCGGTGTATGATGCCACTCTATTGGGCAAACCCAGAATGCTGATTTTGGGCTTGCAGCATATGTTCGCCATGTTCGGCGCAACGGTGCTCGTCCCCATCATCGTCAGCGGAACCTACGGTTTGCCTCTGAGTGTACAAACCACTCTGTTTTTTGCCGGTGTCGGCACAATCTTTTTCCATCTCTGCACCAAGCTGAGAGTCCCTGCCTTCTTAGGCTCCTCCTTCGCCTATTTGGGCGGCTTTATGGCAATTGGGGAGCTGAATGTCGGAAAATATGCCGGCATGACAGGCGAGGAAAAGCTTCCCTATGCCTTGGGCGGCATTGCCGTCGCCGGTCTCCTTTACCTGATTCTTGCCCTGCTCTTTAAGGTTTTGGGTGCAAAAAAGGTCATGCGCTTCTTCCCCCCCATCGTCACAGGACCTATGATTATTCTGATCGGTCTGACTCTCTCGGGCAGTGCGGTCTCCAACGCTTCCACCTGCTGGCCCTTGGCGCTGGTCGCCATGCTTGTCATTGTCGTGGCAAACATCTGGGGCAAGGGCATGATTAAAATTATCCCCATTTTGTTGGGTGTGGCGATCTCCTATTTTGTCGCACTCGCCTTCCAGATGGTGGACTTTTCCGGCGTGGGCAGTGTGAATGCCATCGGTCTGCCCCCCTTCGTGCTGGCGAAGTTCGACATCACCTCCATTCTGGTTATGGCTCCCATCGCCATTGCCGCCATGATGGAGCACATCGGCGACATCTCCGCCATCTCTGCGACCACAGGACGCAACTTCATCTCCAATCCCGGTCTGCATCGCACGCTGCTGGGTGACGGTCTCGCCACGGCGATTGCCGGCTTCTTTGGCGGCCCTGCCAACACCACCTATGGTGAAAACACCGGCGTGCTTGCCCTCTCTCGGGTCTATGACCCCCGTGTGGTACGGCTTGCCGCACTCTATGCCATCGTTCTTTCCTTCAGCCCCAAGTTTGCTGCCATCATTCAATCCATTCCGCCTGCGATTATTGGCGGTGTCTCCTTTATCCTCTACGGCATGATCTCCGCTGTCGGTGTCCGAAACATCGTGGAAAATCGTGTCGACCTCACCCAAAGCCGCAACCTGATTGTCGCTGCGGTGATGTTCGTCTGCGGTCTTGGCTTCACCCAAGGCATCTCCTTCACCATCGGCAATGCCACCATCACCCTCACCGCCTTGGCGATTGCCGCCATTGCCGGCGTAGCGCTGAATGCCATTTTGCCGGGCAAGGATTATGTGTTCAAGGGCGACGAGGAAAAGGATGATTCCTCTGACTTGGGACATTACTAAAACAAAAAGCCCCCGTCGACTGCGGTCGGCGGGGGCTTTTTGCGGCGGAGCGCCGCTTCTAATTCGAGTTCGTACCTTTGTGATGCAATCGACTGATGTTCCCGGTATGAACGTTGGATAAAAACAGCGGGCGAACACTGTTTACCCCTACTTTATACCGAGAATATCACTCGATTCAACCGCTATCGTGTAGTCTCGAGTTAACAGCGGGCTTCGCCCGCAGGCGCTATTTTCGGGACTGACCAGAGGTGTTTTGGTACGGTGTCCTTTGATCGCTGACGCCTAACATATAATCAATACTGGTTTTGTAAAACTGTGCCAATTTAATGAGTACCTGCGTTGGAATATCATTCTCCCCGGTTTCATATTTTGAATATCCTGTCTGGGACATCCCTAAAAGCTTTGCAACCTGTGTTTGAGTTAAGTCTGCATCCTCACGCAAATCCCGCAGTCTGTTCGTCACTAAAATCACCTCGGATAAAGTATCCCATAACCTGAAGCCTTTGCGGGTCTTAGGCGGGCGACCCAAGGGTCGCCCCTACAGGGATCAGGGTAAAACCCACCCCTCCCTTGGGAACAAACGTCCATTGACGCACAACCAAACGAACTCGAGATTAAAAGCGGGCTTTGCCCGCCGCTAGCCCCGGAAGCGGTAGCCTACGCCCCAGACGGTTTCGATGTATTGTACCTGTGCGGTGTCCATTTCGATCTTGTCCCGAATGTGCTTGATATGTACCGTTACCGTGGAGACATCCCCATAGGCCGACATCCCCCATACGTTGTCAAACAGACGATCCTTGGAAAATACCGTGTCGGGATGCTCCGCCATGAACAGCAGCAGATCATATTCCTTGCCCGTCATGTTCTTTTCCTCGCCGTTCACCCAAACCCTTCGGGCATCTCGGTCGATCTCCAAGCCACGAATCTGCAAAAGCTCCGGGCGGACAGGTGCCCGTGTACCCACCAGCCGATCATACCGCTGAATATGGCTCCGCACCCGTGCCACCAGCTCACTCGGACTAAAGGGCTTCGTCATGTAATCATCCGCACCAAGCCCCAAGCCACGCACCTTGTCGATGTCGTCCGCTAGCGCCGAAATGATGATAACAGGAATGTCCTTTTCCTCCCGCAGGCGACGGCAAATCTCAAAGCCGCTCAGCCCCGGCAGCATCACATCCACAATAACCAAGGCATAGTCACCGGAAAGCGCCGCCTCTAAGCCCTTGTTCCCGTTGCTGCACAGAGTGCACTCGTAGCCGCCATTCATCTCCAAATAGTCTCGTTCCAGCTCGGCAACGCTTTGGTCGTCCTCAATAATCAGCAGCTTCATCAGATGTCCTCCTCTCTTCTGAGCGGAAGGTAGCTATAGGCTCTTGTGCCCTCGCCCTCCTCACTCGTCAGCCAAATTTTCCCGTGGTGACTGTTGATAATGCTCCGACAAATCGCCAGCCCCAAGCCGTTGCCTGGCACCGCACCGTTTCGGGCGGCATCGGCACGGTAAAAGCTATCAAACACATGATGGAGTGCTTCGGCATGGATTCCCTTGCCGTTATCCGCCACACAAATCACCATGCCGCCCTCATAGACCTCGGCAGAGAGCATAATCGTTCCGTTCGGACGGCTGTATTTGATGGCATTGGAAACCAGATTGTCCAGCACCCGCTTGAGCTTCAGCCGATCTGCCGTCACCACATAGTCGCCGGGCGGCAATGCTGTTTGAAAGGTCAGACCGTGCTGCGCCGTGTCAATGGCATATTCCTCACTCAAGGCGGAGAGAAAGTCCACAAGCTGAACGTATTCAAAATGATATTGCATCCGCCCCAGCTCATATTCCGAAAAGTCAGACATATTGCGCACCAGATTCTCCAGCAGGATGGATTTTGCATAGATGGTCTGCAAATATCTCTCCTGCTTTTCGGGGGTGTTGGCAATGCCGTCCCGCAGTCCCTCGGCATAGCCCTTGATGGCGGTGATAGGGGTGCGCAGGTCATGGGACAAATTCGCCATGAGCAGTCCTCGCTCGGTTTGGGCAGCGGCATCCGCTTGGGCGGCAGTCTTCAGCCGCAGACGGACGCTCTCCAACGAGCGGCACAGCTCGTCCAGCTCCCGCTCCTCACAGGCGAAGATTTCAAAGTCCAAATCGCCCGACCGCAAATGCTCGGTTGCCTGACAAAGCCGCTTTAGGGTAGCGGTTACTTGATTCGCCTGCTTCGAGACCACCGCCATACACACCAGCCAAACCGTCACGCAGAGCAATACCCCCTCAGCGAGCAGATACGGAAGCAGCCGATTCCGCTCGATGGTCTGCCCCGTAAAGAGGTGCGAGAAGGACTCCAGCAGCACGGTGCCCCCTTCGGGCACCTGCTTGATAAACAAGGTCAGCAGCAGCACCGTCACCAAAACGGCAACCAGAAGCGAACCAAGCAGCATCGAAAAGCCGGTGCGTAAAAACCGACCCTTTAACGTGATTTTATGCGACATAGGCATCCCTCCACTCAAGCTTCCTTGCGCTCAAACAGCAGGTAACCGGCAGAACCGAACACCAAGCCATAGCCGAACAGAAGACCGATACGGGGCAGGAGCGCCCCCAAGGGAAGCATGGTGCCCAGCCACAGATTATGCCACTGCAAATAGCCGGTGAACAGCAGTCCGCCCGCCACGGGCAAGTAGGTGCCCATGACGATAAAGCCGAGGTGCAGCACCACGCACAGCAAAACAGCAAGGCTGGTGCTTTTGATGACCTGATTCACCAGCGCAAAGAACAGAACCAGAACAAATAAGGGAATGAGATCCAACAGGCAGGCAAGAAGGCTGGAAAACAGGCCGCTTGTGCCGCCGCCCAGAACCACCTGTGTCACACTGGTGACACACCACAAAACAGCAAGATTCCCCACGCACAGAAGCAGCACCGCCCCAACTTTGGAGAAATAGAGCTTCCATTTTGCCACAGGGCGCATCAGAGAAAAGCGGATGGTGTGGTCTGCCTGCTCGCCCACAAGGAGGTCACAGCTTGCCATAATCGCAATCAGGGGCAGGAAGCCAAGCAGCACAAAAAAGAGGTTGCTGTTCATCAGTCCGCCCAGAATGACCTCCCGTGAGATTCCCCCGTGTGTAATATAGTTGGCAATCAGCACACGCAGGGCGCTGGCGACCGATACCAGACAGCCCAAAACAAGCAGAACAAAATATTTCTTCCGCTTGGCGAGCTTAAAGAGTTCGTTTTTTAGGTTGGCAGTAAATATGTTCATCTTCCTCACCTCACAGCACGACAGAGCCTTTTTTATCCCGCACCTTGGCGAGGAAATAATCTTCCAAGGAGGGATGCAGACGCAGCGCCTCCTGCTTGGTATCAAAGGAGAGCATCTCGCCCTCGTAGAGCACCAGAACCTTGGAGCACAGCTTTTCAATTTCCGCTGCCAAGTGGCTGGCGATGAGGAAGGTAATGCCCTTTTCCTTGGCAAGGCGCAAAATAACCTCTCGTATCTCCACAATGGCTTCGATATCCAAGCCGTTGGTCGGTTCGTCCAAAATCATGATTTCCGGCTCGGAGAGCAGCGCAAGGGCAAGCCCCATCCTCTGCTTCATACCCAGAGAAAACTTGCCGCAATGCTCCTTTTTATAGGGGAGCATCCCCACGATTTCCAAAACCTGATCCAGTCTGGCGGGATTGAGGTTGGGATAATACCGTGCTGCCATTTTGAGGTGGTCGTAGGCGGTGAGATTTTCATAGAGAGCGGGCTGCTCGATGAGGGCACCGACCTTCCCCAGTGCCGTTTCACGCTCTGCCGTCACGTTGTGTCCGAACACAGAGACCGTCCCCTCAGAGGGGATCAGCAGCCCGGTAATCGCTTTCATGATGGTGGTTTTTCCTGAACCGTTCGGTCCCAGAAGCCCCACGATTTCTCCCCGTTCCACGGAGAAGGTGATGCCCTTCGCACCACGACCGTTTCCATAGACCTTGGAAACGTCTTGCAGCGTCAATACAGAATCCAAAATGATACCCTCCTTTTCAAGGCGGAACCACCCCGAGGGCAGAGCTGCCCTCGGGGTTTTTTGTTGTATGTGTTGGGATGCTATGGGTTCGCTGTGGCTCCGCCGTACGTTCTTCACAGACGCAGGGAAGCAAAGCCGTTTTACTTCCGCTCGGTGCGGTTGCCCACATCCAAGGGAGAAACTGTGGTGGTGCCGTAGTCCTTCAAGCTCACATCGCCCTTCATGGTGATTTCATGACGGGTGCCATCCTTTTCAACGGTGCTGAAGGTGGCGGAAATTTCGTTGGAGGTCAGGTTGCCGGACTTATCCACACCAAAGGTGCAGGACACGGTTTCCAGAGACATATCTTCCCCAATATAGTAGCTGAAGTCATCTGCGCCTTCTTCGGGATGTGCCTGTACAAAGGCCTTGCCGGTGGCATAATATTCGGTGCTTCCGTCTGCCTTCACATAAAGAACGCCAACGTCACCCTTCTTTTCCAGCTGTGCCTGATAGGTGTCGTAGAGCTTGCTAGTGATCTCGTCGGCCTTCTTGATTTCGTCCTCGTGGTCTTCATACCAGGTTTCATCTATGTCGCCCTTGCCGGTGTAATAGCCCTTCAGCTCCTCAGACATAGCGGAGCCGGTGACCTTTTCATAGTTGGCGATCTGGGTTGCGTCCCAATCTACCCAACGAATATAGCCATAGTTATCCTGATCTGCCACGCTATAAGCCATCAGGGACAGCCCGGCATTCACCAGAGAGGGCACCTGACTCTTGGAGATGTTCACCTGATAGAGGGTGCTGCCGTCCTTTTCGCCGACCTGAACAAAGTTGTTCTTCAGGTCACCAACGACGGTATCGGCGGCGATTTCCATGAAGGTAATCATACGGTTTGCCATTTCGTCGTCTTCCTCAATGCCCAAGAAGTTGGTTGGTGCTGCATCGGTAGCATACTCATAGGTGTCGTAGTAATCTTGTGCTGGGTTAAAGCGGGTGGACACGCCGTTCAGGGTTGTCTGATACGCTTCCTCTAGGATAACACCGTCTGCCTTAGCCGTAATATGCGAAGCGTTGTTTGCCCCTGCAAGGGCAACGTCCATCTGATAGGTCATGACTTCCTTGCCGTCCACGGTGAGGTTGACATTGCCGCTTACGGTGACATTGTTTGTTTTAAGTGCCAGCTTCTTGACGGCTTCTTTATAGGTGGTGTAGCCATTGACACTGCCGAAGGCAGCGGTGGCAGAAACTGCTAGGATGAGTACGCCTGCGGCCAAGCAAACGGTCAATCTATTTCGTTTTTTCATGAAAGAGTCCTCCTTAAATTTGTTTCGGTGCTTCTTTGCGTCTGTTTTATGCTGATAACCAATAGCCCGCCCATGTGTCTGCCTGTGTATTGGTTTTCAGGATTCACTACAACTGTAGTATAGCCCACACAAATGAAGAAAGGATAGGTAATCTCTTAAGGTTTCCTTAAGAAGCCCGAAAGAAAGCATTGCCTTTCCTCAATAGGCCTTAACATCCGCCAAAAACTGCGTCCAAGCCTCCGGATGCTCCACAAAATACAAGGGACAGGGCTTTCCTGTCACGTCATAGTGCCGGATCACATGGCTGCGATCCAAATTAAAGTGATCGCACAGCCACGCCGTCAGCTTGACCAGGCTTTGATAGGAGGCCTCAGTAAATTGACCCGTAGCATCGGGATGACAGACCTCAATTGAAATGGTATCCAGGTTTCTGTCGTTGGTGGCGGAGGACTTTTCGTCCAAGGGGACACACTGGATGACCTCGCCCTCCAAGCCAATCACGAAATGGGAGCTGACCTTGGTATCAGGCTGGTTGTAGAAGTCGTGATTACCCTGCGCCGTGGTGCCGGGGTTGCCTACATAGTGAATGGCAATGTCCTTCACCCCCTGCAAGGGCTGTCCCCGTCTGCCGCTGCCGTTTATGTCCACGATTTGCACCGAAACCCAGCCGGGCAGGTCTTCCTTTCCACGGGTGAATCCATAAATACCCGCCGCCAGCAGCGCAAACAGCAGCACAAGCAGAAGCACAAAATGGGGAACACGCAGGCGGTTTCCTCTGCTCCGCTTACGGGCGGGGTGGTTGGTCGGTCTTTTTCCAGTTGTCCCTCTCGGGGGCGTACGCTGCCCGTGGGGGGTGGGGGGACGCATTCTCTGGGTCGGCATCATGTGCTCCTTTCCATCGGACGGGTGGCGGTTTGCAGCCAAGCCGCCTCGCTTTCTGTCAGATAGGGGGTCAGGGTCTCTCTCACCCGCTCGTGATAGGCATTGAGCCAGTCCATTTCCCGTTCGGTCAGCAGGCTCGGCTCCACGGCATCTAAGTCAAAGGGGGTGAGGGTGAGGGTTTCAAAGGAGAGAAAATCTCCGCATTCCGTTTGGCACTGCTCCTTACAAAGCACCAAATTTTCCAAGCGAATGCCATAGTGTCCCTCGAAGTAAACCCCCGGCTCGTTGGAGGTAATCATCCCCGGCAGGAACGCAGGGTTATGTCCGTTTGCGGACTGCCGCCGAATGCTCTGCGGTCCCTCGTGTACACTGAGCAGATAGCCCACGCCGTGCCCCGTGCCGTGGTTAAAGTCCAAGCCCTGCTCCCACAGAGGCAGACGGGCGGTTGCATCCAGGTTGACCCCCGTGCAGCCAGCACGAAAGACGGCGGCACCCAAATTCAAATTGCCCCGCAGCACGGCGGTATAGTGCCGCTTTTGCTCGGCGGTGAGGTCGCCCATGGCATAGGTACGGGTGCAGTCGGTGGTACCGGTGCGGTAATGTCCGCCGGTATCCGCCAGCAAAAAGCCGTGCCGCTCGATGACGCTGTCGCTTTCCTCTGTGGCGGAATAGTGGACAATGGCACTGTGTGCACCATAGGCGAGAATGGGGTCGAAGCTCGGCTGCAAGTAGTCGGGGCATTGCTTCCGCACCGACTCCAAATGGGCGGCGGCGGAACGCTCGGTGATCGGCTCTGTTCCCGTCTTGAGCCAATACATAAAACGAGTGAGCGCCAAGCCGTCCGCTTCGTGTGCCAAGCGCATATTCTGCACTTCCGTTTCGTTTTTCACCGCCTTCATATCCTCCGTCGGGTTGGGCAGATTCACCACCCGCACCCCCAAGGGAATGCTCGTCAGAAGGCGGGTATTGATGCGGCGGAAATCCACCTGCACCTGCTGCGTTTTATGGAGGCGGTTGGCATAGCTATAGATGCCGTCATAGGGCTTCAGCGTCACACCATCCCGAAGCAGTGCCTCTCGCACGGCAGGCGAAAGGGCGTGCGGATCTGCAAACAATTCACAGGTGGTGGCGGTGAGAGCGAGATAGGAAAGCACCACGGGAATGCAGGGAATGTCTCCCCCCCGCAGGTTCAGGAGCCAGCCGATGTCCTCCAGTGCGGTGAGAAGGAGCACATCGCTCCCGTCCGCCTGCAAACGCTCTCGCAGACGGGCAAGCTTCGAGGTGCGTGTCTCTCCCGCCCATGTTTCCTCCAGGAGCCATGCCGGCTCCGCCGAACGGGGCGGACGGTCGAACCAAATTTCGTCCACCAAATCGACTTGATCGTTGAGTCTCGCCCCCAGCCGCTTGGCCAGCGCATGATACGCCCGTCCCTCTTGGGCGGACACGCACCGACCGTCGAAGCCCAAAACCTGCTCCGCCTGTAGGCTGCTCTGCAAAAACTGCGTCAGTGTGGGAACGCCGGGGGTTCCCTGCTTCATCAGCCGAATGCCGGAATCCTGCAGCTGCTGCTCTGCCTGCAAAAAATACCGTCCGTCCGTCCAAAGCCCCGCCCAGCTCGGAAAGACCAGCAGGGTTCCGGCGGAGCCGGTGAAGCCGGACACATAGTCACGGCAGGCAAAGTGCGCCCCCACATATTCACTGCCGTGAAAGTCGGCGGTGGGGATAATATAGGCGTCAATTTTATGCTCCGCCATTGCGTCACGGAGTGCTTGCAGGTGTTGATTCATAAAAAACTTCCTTCCACACTTATAATCCTATTAGTATACCACGCAAAAAACGGAAAGAAAAGTGCCGATTCTGCCCCATTCTTTCTAATCTATGGTATACTAGACAAAACGAATGGAGGTCTTCATGAAAATCAAGCTTTCCGACCATTTTACTTATACACGACTGCTGCGGTTTGTTCTGCCCAGCATTGTTATGGTCCTCATCACCTCCGTCTATGGTATTGTAGACGGCTTTTTTGTCTCCAATCTTTTGGGGAAAACCGCCTTTGCCGCCGTGAATATCATCATGCCCAGCGCCTATATTTTGGGTGCCTTGGGTTTTATGATCGGCACAGGCGGCACCGCTCTGGTCTCCATGACCTTAGGCAGGGGGGAACCTGCCCGTGCCAATGCCTACTTCTCCATGCTGATGCTGTTCCTGACCCTAGTCGGTCTTGTACTTTCCGTTTTCAGCTTCGTCTTCATGCCGCAAATCGCCACACTTTTGGGTGCCGATGCCGCCATGCTTGCCGATTGCGTCATTTATGGCAGAGTGCTTGCCGTCAGCTCTGTCTTTTTCCTGCTGCAAGCCGCCTTTCAATCCTTTTTGGTGGCAGCGGAAAAGCCGAGCCTCGGTCTGATGATTTCCGTTGCTGCGGGCATCGTCAATGTCGTGCTGGACTTTCTGTTTATCTATGTCTTTGACGGCGGGATTTTCGGGGCGGCCTGTGCCACAGGCTTGGGACAGTTCATCGGCGGCATCATCCCTCTGGTGTATTTCCTGCGAAAAAACGACAGCCTTCTGCGGCTGGTGCCCGCCAAGCTCGAGTGGCGGGCGATTGGCAGGGCGTGTGCCAACGGCTCCTCCGAGATGCTGACAAACCTCTCCGCCTCGCTGGTTGGAATTCTCTATAATTTACAGCTCATGCGGCTGCTGGGGGCAAACGGTGTCGCCGCCTACGGCGTAATTTTATACGTCAGCTTTGTCTTTCTGTCGATTTTCTTCGGCTATTCAATGGGCACAGCTCCCGTCATCGCCTACAACCACGGGGCAAAGAATCAGGCGGAGCTACAGAGTGTCTTTTCAAAAAGCATCCGTCTGATCGGCATTTCATCGGTTGCCATGGCTGTTTTGTGCTTCACTCTGGCGCCGCCGCTCGCCCATATTTTTGTGGGCTATGATCCAGCGCTGTGTGCGCTCACGGTCTCAGCGATGCGGATTTATGCCTTCTCCTTCCTGTTTTCCGGTGTGAATGTGTTCGGCTCTGCTCTGTTCACCGCCCTGAATAACGGGGCGCTGTCCGCCCTCATCTCGTTTCTGCGGACGCTCGTTTTGGAGGTGCTTTCGATTCTGCTGCTTCCGATTTGGTTTGGTGCAACGGGGCTTTGGTCTGCCGTGCTGGTGGCAGAGAGTGTCACGCTGCTGCTCACTTTATTTTTGATCGTGAAGAACCGAACCCGCTACGGGTATGCTCTGTAGGGGCGGCGGCGGAGCGCCGCCCCTCATTCGAGTTCGTTTGGTTGTGCGTCAAGGGACGTTTCTTGCCAAGGGGGGCGTTTATTTTGTTCTGACCCCTATAGCACCTTGTTGAAATGGTGGTAATATGGTAGGGGACGATGCCCACATCGTCCCCCGTGTGGAAAACGGATTTCCCGAAAGGCATACTATTGACAAACTGTGTCACAAGCGTATAAAATTAAGCCATCTATATAGGAAATGGTGCGGTAACCCCTCCCGCCCCACATCAGTGAAAGGAGCTTTATGGCTAAAAATATCCCATCCACACCGCCCTCAGAAAACAAAATGGGTGTTCTGCCCGTGGGAAAGCTGCTCGTCAATATGGCTGTCCCCATCATGATTTCCATGCTGGTGCAAGCCCTCTATAACGTCGTAGACAGCATTTTTGTTTCCCAAGTCAGCGAAAATGCCCTAACCGCCGTTTCACTGGCCTTCCCCCTGCAATGCCTCATCATCGCCGTTTGCTCCGGCACCACCGTCGGTATGAATGCCCTGCTCTCTCGTGCGCTCGGCGCCAAGGAGCCGCAGCGTGTCAGTCAGATCGCCCACACGGGCATCGTCATCGGCTTATGCACCTATGTGCTCTTTGCCATTCTGGGCGTAACCTGCTCACGGCTCTTTTTCCAGATGCAAACAGACGTCGCCGAGATCGTGGATATGGGCACCCACTATTCCATCATTTGCTTGGGTCTATCCGTGGGTATCTTTGTACAGTTTACCTTCGAACGTCTGCTGCAATCTACAGGACGCACCAAGCTCTCTATGTATGTACAGATTTTGGGTGCCGGTCTCAACATCATCCTAGACCCCATCCTGATTTTCGGGCTGTTTGGACTGCCGGCTATGGGTGTCACCGGCGCCGCCATCGCCACCGCCATCGGGCAGTGTGCCGCCGCTGCATTCGGTATCTTCTTAAACGCCAAGTATAACCCTGAAATCAAGCTCCGCTTTCGGCAGCTTCGGCTCCATATGCCCACCGTGCGCAGCATCTATCGCATCGGTATTCCCTCCATCATCATGCAGTGCATCGGCTCGGTCATGGTCTTCGGACTGAATCGCCTGTTGCTGAGCTTCACCACCACAGCCGCCGCCGTGTTCGGCGCCTACTTCAAGCTGCAAAGCTTTGTCTTTATGCCCGTATTCGGTCTGACCAGCGGCATGGTGCCGATTCTCGCCTACAACTACGGCGCAAAGAAGCCCGAACGTGTGAAGACCACCATCCGCCTTTCCGTCATCATCGCCGTGGTCATCATGAGCGTGGGTCTTCTGATCTTCGAGCTGTTCCCCGGCATCCTGCTTTCTCTGTTCAAGCCGTCTGCCAATATGCTGGAAATCGGCTTACCTGCCCTGCGGATCATCGCCATCCACTTCCCCCTCGCTGGCTTTGCCATCATCGCCAGCTCGGTGTTCCAAGCCATCGGAAACCCCTTCCACAGCCTGATTGTCTCCGTGTGCCGTCAGCTTTTTGTCTTGATGCCGGTCGCTTGGCTCTTGGGGCAGATGGGTAACCTCAGCTATGTCTGGCTCGCCTTCCCCATTTCGGAGGTGGTCTCCCTTATCATCAGCGCCATTTTCCTCAAAAAGACCATCCATTCCACTTCTTCACTTTTGAGCGAGTAAGAATACTCTACAAGAAATAAAGATAATTCCTCTCAATGCAGGAAGGCGTCATCGCAAAAAACGATGACGCCTTCTTTCTATTCACGTTCCTCTACCAAGTCCCGAATGAGGGGTGGAGGTAGAGGGTTGCCCAGCCTATGTAGGGGCGAACTGCGTTCGCCCGGCGGACATTCACCCTGTGCCTTGGAAAAGCGGGCGAACGCAGTTCGCCCCTACTACCGTGTAACCCTTAAAACTTCGCAATTGCATGGAGGTGCTTTGGTTTTGATTTCTGCACAATCGCTTGTAAATTGTAACGAAACTACCCACATCGTCCCTCATGTTGCATCATTGCCATATGGGTATACGCAAAAGACAAACATGAATGAATGGGGAAAATTGCGGGACGATGTGGGCATCGTCCCCTACTACCTCGTTGCCATTCCAAAAAAGAGAAGATTTAACCGTTACACGGTAGTAGGGGCGGATACCATATCCGCCCGCATTCACCCGCGAAGTCAATACCGGGAACATCAGTCGATTGAACCTCAACCGTGCGTACTCGAATTAAAAGCGGCTTTCAGCCGCCCGGCGGAGTAAATCTAGTGCGGTGTGTGCTGCCATGCGGCGCACACGCTCTCGGCTGACCTTCCCAGCGTTCAGCTCCTTCACCACACAGCTATCCCCTATCGCAAGTCCAATATACACCAGCCCAATGGGTGTACCACGTTCGTCAGTATCAGGACCTGCAATACCGGTCGTAGACAAGGCAATATCACAGCCCAAAAGCGACTGGGCACCCCGTGCCATCGCCTCCGCCACCTGCGGAGAGACCGCCCCATACTCCTGCAAAAGAGCAGAGGGTACGCCTAAAACGTGTTCCTTTACTTCGTCTGTATAGCTGACCACGCCCCCACGCAGAACCGCAGAGGAACCGGGCAGATCGGTCACCAGCTTGGCAATGAGACCACCTGTGCAGGATTCTGCCGTACCCAAGGTAAGCCCCTGCTGTTTGAGCAGGTCTAAACAGATTTCTTGGAGTGTCCCGACATCCACACCAAGGACGCAGTCTCCCAAAAGCGCCAAAACCTCCGCCTCGACCGGTGCAATCAGCGCAAGAGCTTCCGCTTCGGTTGCCGCCCGGGCAGTGATTCGAAATTCCGTACCCGTCGGCTTGGCGTAGGGTGCCACAGTTGGGTTGGTCATCTGCGTGAGGTGGTCAGACAGCAGGGCCTCTGCTGCCGATTCCCCAATACCAAAGGTCTTGACCGTGCGGGAGACAATCACCCCGTCGGACAGACGCTTTAGATACGGCACCGCACGCTGATAGAACATCTTCTCGCATTCATGGGGCGGACCCGGCAGCATAATGACATGGGTGCCGTCCGCTTCAAACGCAACACCCGGGGCGGTACCCCAATCGTTATTCAGCACGGTACAGCCCTCGGGGAGCATCGCCTGCTGATAGTTGTTCTTCGTGATGGGTCGCCCCATCTCCGCAAAACGATCCCGAATCCGCTGGGCGGACGGCTCGTGGTAGACCAGCTTTTTTCCAAAGG
>CAYQRI010000033.1:0-16438 GCA_964420085.1 uncultured Ruminiclostridium sp. | reverse complement strand
CACCGCCTGCCACAAAAAATCGAGAGCCTAAGTAGTTGCCCAAAAGCCCAAAGCCTCCGGCGACAAGCCCCAAGGGAAACAGCACCTTCCCCTCCCACAAAAAAACGGCGAGCGCCGAAAGATTGGTGGTGAGGTTGATTGCCTTTGTCACACCGTTTGCCTTTCGCAGCTCCATGTGGGCAAGCCCCGTGAGAGCCAAAATCAAAAAAGTGCCTGTGCCCGGCCCATAGAATCCGTCGTACATCCCGATAAAAAAGGCGGAAACGATGCCCAAAAGCAGCGTCCGACCCCGTTGCTCCTCCCCCTCCACAGTCTGGTCCAAGCGGCGGCTTTTCAGCACATAAAATGCCGCCAGAGGCAGGAGAACGAGCATGAGCAGGGTAAATATCTGGTCGTTCAGGAGCAGGGCGAGCTTTGCGCCACGGCTCGAACCCAAAAACGCAAAAACAACACAAATCGCAGAAAATTTCCACGGAATGAAGCCGCATTTGGCATACCGAATGGTGGTTAAGGTGGTGCCCATAGCGGAGCTGAGCTTATTGGTTCCGATTGCCATATGAACGGGCACCCCAGCAATCAGATAGGCCGGCAGGGAGATGAGTCCTCCCCCGCCGGCCACTGCATCGACAAAGCCCCCTAAAAAGACCAAGGGGCATACAATCAGAAATGTAAGTGGTGTCATGGTCAGTTCAGAAAATCCTTCAGCTTTTTGGAGCGGCTGGGATGACGAAGCTTCCGCAATGCCTTGGCTTCGATCTGACGGATTCGCTCTCTGGTGACGTTAAATTCCTTGCCGACCTCCTCTAAGGTACGGGTACGTCCGTCTTCGATGCCGAAGCGCAGCTTCAGTACCTTTTCCTCTCGTGGGGTTAGGGTGCTCAAAACGTCCACAAGCTGCTCCTTGAGCAAGGTAAAGGACGCCGCTTCCGACGGCTCCGAAGCCGCCTCGTCGGGGATGAAGTCACCCAAATGGGAGTCCTCCTCCTCACCGATGGGGGTTTCCAAGCTGACAGGCTCCTGTGCAATTTTCAAAATTTCCCGCACCTTATCGACGGGCATATTCATTTCGTCGGAGATTTCCTCCGGAGAGGGATCATGTCCCAGCTCCTGCAAAAGCTGACGAGAGACACGAATGACCTTATTGATGGTCTCGACCATATGGACAGGAATACGGATGGTGCGGGCTTGGTCTGCAATGGCACGGGTGATTGCCTGACGAATCCACCACGTTGCATAGGTGGAGAACTTATACCCCTTGGTATAGTCGAACTTTTCAACCGCCTTGATAAGACCCAAATTACCCTCCTGAATCAGATCCAAAAAGAGCATACCACGACCGACATAGCGTTTGGCGATGGAGACCACCAGACGGAGGTTCGCCTCTGCCAGATTCTGCTTGGCACGCTCGCCGGCACGCACGACACGCTCAATGGCACGGCGATCCTCGGGCGCCAGCTCGATGCCGTCCTCGTCGATTTCCACAAGCTGTGCCCGTGCTTCCTCGCCACTAATCATGGCCTGTGCCAAGGCGACCTCTTGGTCACTGGTCAGCAAATCGACCTTACCGATTTCCTTCAAATACATCCGAACGGGGTCATCAATGCCGAAGGAATCCACAAGGGTATTGGGGTCCACAATTTCTTCCTCTGGAATTTCTTCGATTTCCTCAATGGGAGGCATGGCATCCGGGCTAAGCTCAGGCAGATAGTCCTCGCCTGCGGTATCTATGCCCAGATTTTCCAGAACGTCATAGATCTTGTCCATCTGTTCGGATTCCAGCTCCATTTCCTCCAAAGCGTCCATCAGCTCGTTGGAGGAAAGGCGACCCTTTTTCTTGCCACGTTCCAGCAAATCTGCCAGCTTCTCTGCACCGTTTATCCCGGCGACAATCTTCATGATTTCCACTCTGCCGGACTGAATCTGCTCCTCGGTGATGTGGAGCATTTTTTCCTTATTATCCCGTTTGATCTCGGGTACTTTCTTTTCGCTCATGGCATTCCATCTCCTATACTTTTCTTTTTCAGGTGGTATTCCCGTGCGGCCAAAAGTACCGCTTCGTCCGTGCTTTCCTGCTTCTTCAAATATTCCTTATGGACGACGGCCTTATAATCCGCCATCGCTCTCTTGCCTTCCTCCAACGCCTCTGGCTGCCGTAAAATCTCGGAAAGAAGCTGGATTTCCTCGCCCTCCAGCATCCCTTCCAGCATACCCAGCTGCAAGGGGCGTCCCTCCTTCATGCGCTCACAGAGAATCGTGTAGATTTTCCGCAGAGCATCGGAGGAAAATTCAGCGGACGGCAGGGCATCGGCAAGATCAAAGAGGGTGGCATCCAGCATGAAAAGCCGCAAAATCCCCTCCTCTGCCCGTGCAGAGCGTGGATTTTCATACCGTATCCGTCTTGCCTTCGGCTGAATTTGGGAAACGGGGAGCATTTCCCGTCGGTTCTCTTTTTTCTTTGCGGTACGCAGACGTTTTTTCAAATTCTGCTGCACCTCCTGCAAGAGCGCCTCTTTCCCGATTTTCACAAGCTGTGCAACCTGTCCGGCATAGACTTCCCGTTCCACAGGACTATCCACGCCCGTGAGTAGCTCTGCGGCGGCACGGGCAAACTCCGCCTTTTGAACCACATCGGTCAGGTCATATTTACTTTGGAGCTGACGCAAGGTATACTCCATATAATTTTCTGAGGCATCCAGCAAACGGGCAAAGGCATCCCGTCCGTTGGTTTTGATAAACTCATCGGGGTCCTTCCCCTCGCTCACACGCACGACCCGAACCTTCAGCCCTGTTTTTTCCAGCATGGGAATGGCTCGATTGGCCGCCTGTACCCCGGCAGAGTCTGCATCGTAGCAGATGATAACCTCCTTGGTGAAGCGAGAGAGCAGTTTGGCGTGCTCTGCGGTCAAGGAGGTGCCAAGGCTTGCCACCGCACAATCAAAGCCCGCTTGGTGGAGGGATATGGTATCCATATAGCCCTCGGTCAAAACGATTCTCCCCTGCTTGGTGGTTTTTGCGAGATTCAGCGCAAAGAGGTTGCGGCTTTTGTGAAAGACGGGGGTATCGGGCGAGTTCAAATATTTGGGGGTTGTGTCGCCCAAGACACGACCGCCAAAGCCGATGACCTCACCACGCAGGTCTATAATGGGAAACATCACGCGGTTGCGGAAGCGGTCATAGACTCCGCCCTTTTGGTTCGAAACCGCCAAACCGGCATCCAAAAGCTCCTGCTTGGAGAAGCCCCTTTGGGTCATGGCAGAAAGGAGGGCATCCCAGCTCTCCAAAGCAAAGCCCAAGCCAAAGCGTGTGATGGTGTTCGGAGAAAGCCCACGCCGTTTGAGATAGGCAAGCCCCTCCTGTCCCGCTTGGCTGTGAAGCTGACGGTGGAAAAAGCGAGCCGCCTCTTTGTTCAGGGCGAGAAGCCTGTCCCGCTGACGGCGGCGCCCCTCGTCCATATCACCTTCTGGAACCTCCATGCCTGCCCGTTTTGCCAAGAAGCGAACCGCATCGAGATACGGCAGGTTTTCGACATCCATGATAAAGGAAATCACGCCGCCACCCTTGCCGCAGCCGAAGCAATGGTAGAGCTGTCTGTCTGTCCGCACATGGAAGGAGGCTGTTTTTTCTCCATGGAAGGGGCAAAGCCCCCAGTGGCTTCCGCCCTTGGGCTTGAGGGTGACATAATCGGAGACCACATCTAAAATATCACTGCGTGCCACCAGCTCGTCTAAAAATGAAGATGGAATCGCCAAAGTCTCCCCCCCTATTTCACCGACCAGGGAATCGGCACAAAAATTTTGCAGTAGGTATCCACGGCATATTGGTCGGTCATGCCAGCAATGTAGTCACACACCGCACGACTTTCCCCCTCCCGCAGACGGATATCCTGAAAATCCGCCGGAAGCTGATCCGGATTTTTAAGGTAGTGTTCAAACAAGCGAAGGATCATGTCCTCCGCCTTAGATTCCTCTCCCTTTGCCGCTGGATTGAGATAGACTTCCTTGAACATAAAGCTTCTGAGCTTTGCCATCGCTTCGCCGCAGGCGGGAGATTGTGCAATCTGATTTTTACCCAAGCTGGTACGAATGATATCCCCCGTCAGGGTATTGATCCGTCCGCTGTGGTCAAAGCCCAAGACCTCTGAGATTTCCAGCGGAATATCCAGAGGGTATATGATACCGCCACGCATGGCGTCGTCAATGTCATGATTTATGTAAGCGATTTTATCCGCAAGACGAACGAGCTGTCCCTCTAGGGTTTCGGCTTGGTCTGTACCCGTATGGCAAAGGATACCACGCCGCACCTCGTAGCAAAGGTTCAGACCGTCGCCGCCGTTTTCCAAGCGATCCACCACACGCAGCGACTGTTCATTGTGACAGAAGCCGCCCTCTAAAATTGTATTAAGGGCACGTTCTCCGGCGTGACCGAAGGGAGTGTGTCCCAGGTCGTGCCCCAAAGCAATCGCCTCGGTCAAATCCTCATTCAGCCGCAGTCCACGGGCAATGGTACGAGCGATACGAGCCACCTCTAGGGTATGGGTCATTCTGGTGCGGTAATGATCTCCCTGCGGCTGCAAAAAAACTTGGGTCTTATGCATCAGCCGCCGAAAGGCCTTCGAGTGGACAATACGGTCCACATCTCTCTGGTAGCAGGTACGAATCGAGCAGGGTTCTATTTCACGCAAACGTCCTTTGGACTGCACCGCCAGCGCTGCATACGGCGACAGCAGCTCCTGCTCCCATGTCTCGGTTGTTTCTCGCAGTGTCATATCACGTTCCCTCCTTCCTCTTACCGATGCTCACTGAAAGCACTCTAGTTCTATATATACGAAGGAAATAGTAAAAGTCCTGCTCCATATTCAACTTTTTTAAAAAACAGAGGAACTGTGTGTATGCTTCTGTTTTATTTTTTTAAAAGTGGTCGGAATCGGGGGATTGCTGCAACTCACAGTGGTGCGGCACGAAAACAGGTTCCCCTACGTTCGACAGCGAGCTTTCCGGCGGTCAATTCCGTGATCCGCTTTTCATAGACCTCGATGCCATCCTCTGGCAGAAGGGCAAAAATTTGAACCTCTGCCCCATACTCTATGTCTTCCACGATGCCGCCGGCGGCGACAAGCTCCAATTTTAGTCGTTCCAAGAGGGGGTACGGACAGGTAACCGCCGTTTCCACCCACTGCCGCACAACCGCAAGACCTGCATTTTGCAGGGCTTCCTTTGCGGTATGGGTATAGGCACGCAGCAGACCGCCCGTCCCCAATAGCACACCGCCAAAGTAACGGGTCACCACGCAACAGACATTTTCCACGCCTTCCCGTCGCAGCACCTCCAGCATGGGCTGTCCTGCGGTGCCCTGTGGCTCTCCATCGTCGGAATAGCGGGCGACGCTGCCTTCACGCAAGAGATAGCACCAGCAGTTGTGGCGGGCGTCGTAGTGCTTGGCCTTTGTTTGGGCGATCTTCTCCCGTGCCGCCTCCTCATTGTCCACCGGCCAGATATAGCCGAGGAAACGAGAGCGCTTTTCCACCACTTCACTTTCTCCATTGTGTGCAGGAATATAATACTCAGTCAAGGGACTTCCCTCCTTTCACCGAAGCTGCCCACACAGGGAAAGCAGAGGACGATGCCTCCGCCTTTCCCTGTTGGGCTGATTTCCCAGGAAACCTCAGTCCTCCCAAGGCTCCTTAGGTGGTGTCCAGCCTTCTATAATATAAGGTGTAAGCTGTCCCAGCTGACGTGGGGTACAGACCACAGTGACACGAATGGTTTCTTCGTAGTCCACCTGTTCCACCTTTGCTTCACGGTAGAGCGCATCTACAATACCGCCCTTATCATAGGGTAAAGACAGCAGAACCCGATGAAAGCCGGTGTCCAAACGTTTCCCGATCATGGAAAGGAGCGCAGACAGTCCCTCCCCTGTTTTGGCGGAAATCGAAACAATATCTGCGCCATGGGGCTTAATATCTCCGATATAGACATCGGATTTATTGAACACCTCAATGCGGGGGGTGGTTTCAGCTCCCAGCTGTGCAATCAGCTTTTCCACAACCTCTGCCTGCTCTCTCCATTCTGGGTTGGACGCATCAATGACATGAAGAATCAGGTCTGCATAGGAAAGCTCCTCTAAGGTGGCTTTGAAGGCCTCCACCAGATGGTGGGGCAGCTTCCGAATAAAGCCGACGGTATCCGAAATGAGCACGGTGCAGGTATCGGAAATCTGCAGGGTTCTGGTGGTTGTATCTAAGGTATCAAACAGCCGATTGCGTGCCGGAATACCGGCATCGGTCAGGGCGTTGAGCAGCGTTGACTTTCCGGCATTGGTATAGCCGACAATCGCCACCACGGGCATTTCGTTTTTTTCTCGTCTGTCACGCTGCACTGCACGAATGCGGCGCACCTCCTCCAAGTCCTCTGCAAGCTTGGCAATCTTACGGCGGATATGGCGTCTGTCGGTCTCCAGCTGTGTTTCGCCGGGGCCACGGGTCCCGATGGGAGATTTACCGCCGGAGGCGGTCTGACGCACCAAGTGCCCCCACATACCCGTCAATCTGGGCAGGAGGTATTTATATTGCGCCAGCTCCACCTGCAAGCGCCCTTCTCTGGTTCTGGCACGTTGAGCGAAAATATCCAAAATGAGTCCGGCACGGTCAATGACCTGCACACCGGTTTCCTCTGTGAGCACCCGTTGCTGAGAAGGGGAAAGCTCGTTGTCGCAGACCACCAAATCCGCTTCTTGGGCACGCACCAGCTCTGCGATTTCAACGACCTTACCCTCGCCGAAAAAGGTACGGGCTTCGGGCGTATCCTTGTTTTGCAAAACCATGCCGACGCATTCGCCGCCGGCTGTTTCGAGGAGAGCTGCCAATTCCTCCAAGGTAGCGTCCGTGGCGTTATCCTCTCGTGTCAGGCTATTGGCACACAGCCCTATCAAAACCGCTCGATTTCTGATTTTTTCGGTATGTTGTTCCGTCATCACGCTCTCCTTTGTGCCGTAGATTGGTTTTCAGTATTGCTTCTCGGGGCTGGTCTTTCACTCAAACACGCTGCAAGACCTTCACGATTTCTCCGATATACATACGATGCAGGTCATCGTCTTTATAATGCATCAAGGCTTCATCTCCCATATTATCAGGGTCAAGGTCTTGGAAATAGAGCTTTTTACAGACCAAGACCAGCTCGGCTTCTGCAATATAAGGCGCCTGAGCCGTTTCCAGATGAAAACCGCACGCAGCGAGTTTATCGCCATCCCGACCGCTGTGCGAGCCGCAGTATTTCAGCTGCTCTCGCCATTCTTCCCCGAAAAACGATAGCGTAAACATCGGGGACTCCTCTAAAAATGTATAGGTATATCGTTGCGGTCGCACATAGATGGTGGCGACATTTTTATTCCATAGAACACCCAAGCCGCCCCAGGCGGCGGTCATTGTGTTACAGCTTTCTTTTGTTCCGGCGGTAATCAGTGTCCACCGATTCGCCCAGAGGGAAAACACATTTTCTGTCCATTCTTTGGGATCTACGATCTGAACCATTCTTTTTCCTCCTCATTTCATGGTAGCATCAAGGGCGCAGCACACAGAAAGGCGGTGCTTTTTGTGTATACATCTATCCTATGCAAGAGAGGGAGAAAAGATTTACATAGCGCAAAAACCCGTGCCGAAAACGGCACGGGTCCAAAGCCTAAGTGTTTAGTTCTCTAAACCGAACTTCTTCTTGAAGCGGCTGACGCGTCCGCCAGTATCCACCATCTTCTGCTTACCTGTGAAGAAGGGGTGACACTTGGAGCAAACTTCTACGCGGATGTCCTTCTTCGTAGATCTTGTCTCGATCACGTTACCACAAGCACAGCGAATGGTTGTCTGCTCATAGTTGGGATGAATGCCTTCCTTCATGAGTGTTCACCTCTTTCTGATGTCAAAAAATAAGTGCGTTTCATAACGCATGACATATAATAACACTTTTTCCCGGAAATTGCAACTCTTTTTTTCGTGTTTCCAGAATGAAATACAAAAAAAGGTAAGGTTATTCCTTGCTAGGTGCCAAATCAATTTCCGTATGGGAGCGGAGAAAATATAGAATCTGTCTCTGCACAGGTTTTCCGGTCATTTCCCGCAGGGCATAGGCATAGGTTGCGAGCTGCCCGCGATATTCCTCTGCCCGTTCCTCCAGCTGTTGCGGGGATACTCGATCGCTCTTAAAGTCGATCACGGTAATGCCATCTTCCTCCTCAAACCAGCAGTCAATCACACCCTGTAGCAAGATTTCCTCACCTTCCGGGGCTTCCGGATAAAAGCGACGGGCTTCCGAAAGCACAGAAAATGGGAATTCACGAGAGACGGTTTCTGAGGCCTGTACCCGCTTTCCCAGTTCGGAGCTAAAAAAGAGCGTCACTGCCACGGGATCCACAGACTCCGCCTGCTGCTTGGTCAGATAGCCCATCTCAGTCATACGCACAAGCTCTGCCCGAACCGCCGCCACAGAAGAGGCGGACTGCATGGCTATGTTCTGCATGACGGTATGAAGGGCGGTACCCTCTTGGGCAGGCGTCAGCCCGAGGCTCTCTTGGGCAAACAAAGGACGGTAAAGGGGTTTTTCGGATTTATCATATTCTCGCAACAAGGAAACCGCACTATCGGCTTCCTCGTCCAGTCGCAGCACCTTTGTTGCGGTGATCTTAGACGGTGTTTTGGTCGCCGTTTTATAGGGATAGCACCATTGCAGCTCCTTCACAATTTTTTCCATCGGATAGGCAAACCCACCCTCCAGCGCATGCTGCTTCGGTTCTCCCTCAGGCTCCATGGTAATTGCACCACGGAAGGGCTGAATCCACCACTTATGCCCACGGTCTTTGTGGATGTAGTCGTATGGTTCCATCCCCGCCGCTTTTCGCAACTCCAAGCCTTCCTCTCGTGTGAGTGCCACCATGAGCAGCCATTGTCCCACACAGGAGCAGGAAGCAAGCATCCTCGGATCCAGCGGATCGGAAAGCTGATCCCGCAGCGTTTCCAAATCCTTTTTCCCCTGCACAGAAGCATGGATCATGATAATTTTGCTTTTTGCCCGTGTCAAGGCAACATAAAGCAGGCGCATTTCTTCCGCCAGCATTTCCTTTTTCAGCGCCAAGGCAACGCCCTTGCGATTGAGGGTCGTAAATTCCACCATGCTTTCTCCATCCAGACCCTTTGCGCCCAATCCGAGCTTCGTATGGAATAGAACCGGAGTTTGTAAATCGGCATAGTTAAACCGCCGACCCAAGCCGCAAACAAATACAATGGGGAACTCCAGACCCTTGGAACGATGGATGCTCATAATTTTGATGCCGCCGCTTTGGGTGGGCATACCAGGTGCCACACGCAGATCTCCGCTCTCCTGCACCCGCTTCAAGTGCAGCAAAAAGCTGAATAGCCCCTTATGTCCACTCGCCTCAAAGCGGCGTGCCACCTCATAAAAAGCGAGGAGATTGTCTCTGCGCTTTTCGCCGCCGTGCATGGAGGAGAAAATTTCCAGCAGTCCCGTTTTCGTATACAGCGACCAAATGATTTGGTGGGAGGTATTCTCCCCCACGCCAACCCGCAGTGCCTCCAGCTCGTTTAAGAAGGCGACGCAGTCCGCCCAGCCCTGTCGACCGGCTTCCACAAGGGCGTCGTAATAGTCTCCTTCGCAAAGGCTGCGAATTTCCGCCAGTCGATCTGCGGTAAAGCCACAAGCAGGAGAACGCAGTGCCGCCAAAAGCGGAATATCCTGTCTGGGATTGTCGATGATCTGAAGCCACGAGATCACCACGGAAAGCTCGGTTGTATGGAAAAAGTCAGTTCCCGTTTCTGCTGTCCAGCCAAGCCCCTCGTCCTCCAAGGCCGTGATATAGTAAGGCTGCACCGGACCGGGAGAACGAAGCAAAATGGCAACATCGTCCTCCTGAATCACACGTTTGCCCCCGTTTCCGTCGTCAATGAGATGCTCCGCATCGACCAAAGCACGAATCCGGCGGGCCACAAAGCGAGCCTCCAAAAGGTTTTTGTCCAGCTTTTCCTCGGTGCGTGCCGGGTCGTTTTCGAAATCCAGGAAATGGTACTCGGTCTGATATTCGGTGTGGTATTGGCGGTCCTGCTCCTTGCTTATGGGGGCACGCAGAGCCGCCTCCTCGGTATAGTCCATTTCTCCCAGATTTTGGCTCATGATGGAACCAAAGACATCA
Organism: uncultured Ruminiclostridium sp.; assembly: GCA_964420085.1. Taxonomy (GTDB): domain Bacteria; phylum Bacillota; class Clostridia; order Oscillospirales; family Oscillospiraceae; genus Evtepia. Next base: position 6,250 of record CAYQRI010000033.1, on the reverse strand, counting down.
TTCACCGTTTCGATGACCTCAAGTCCGGAGCGGAAGTTTTGTGACATAATGACCTTGCGTTCCTCGCCCGTCTCGGCTTCCTGCCACGGACGGAACCGATGGTACTTATCCAAGAATATCGTCGGGTCTGCCAAGCGGAATCGGTAAATGGACTGCTTTACATCGCCAACCATGAATAGATTTTTCCCCTCTCTGGAGAGGGCATTGAAAATGGTGTTTTGTACTTGATTGGTGTCCTGATACTCGTCCACCATGATTTCTGTATATTGACTGCCCCAGGTTTTCGCCAGCTCGGTTGGGTTCCCTGCCGAATCGGCCAGCAGACGCACGGTAAAATGCTCCAAGTCAGAAAAGTCCAAGAAGGAATGCCGCTTTTTTTCCTCTGCATAGGCAGCAGAGAAATCCTCCACCAAATCAATGAGACCCAGCATAGCCGGGTAGACCAGCGCCATATCCGCCAGCAGAGAGGCACTGTCTCCGCTGAGGTTTTCTTCCTGCTCCTCGATTGCCTTTTTGCAGCGGGCACGGATGTTTTTCACAAGCTCCTGCAAATCCGGTCGTTCCGTATGGCGAATCCCCTTGACCTTTGGAAAGCGCACACGGCTTGCCACGGCTTTATCCCAGCCAAGCTTTGCCGCCTCCAAAAATGCCTCCAAATCCTCACAGGTCGCCACATAGGATTCCCCATAGGCCTTCAGCAGCCCCGTATCTTCCTCAATCAATGAAACGGCTCGCCGCATTTGCCGCAAACAGTAATCCGCCGTTTGCACCGCTTCCTCCAAGAGCAAAGCACCCCACGGGGTTTCACCTGCATCGGCCACGCTGCTGACATCCAAAAGCCGCCGCTGCTCCTCCAGCCAAGCAATCGGGTCTGCATAGCTCTGGATTTTCTGGTAAACCTCCAGCGTAATGGCAACCAGACGTGCATCGTCACGTCCGGCAGACAGCAGATCTAAAAAGCGACCGAACTCGCTTTCGGCAGTCATGCTTTCATAGCGCTGCTCCAAGACATCATCCAAGGCACGATGCATCATAACAGACGCTTCCTCGTCCTCGCAGAGCACAAAATCAGAAGGCACATCCAAAAGGTGTCCCCACTGCCGCAAAAGAACGGTACAAAATGCGTGAATGGTTGAAATCTGTGTCTTATAGAGCAACGGGAGCTGTCGGCGCAGGTGCAAATTCTTTGGATTTTCCTGTATGGCATCCGACAATTCCTTTGCAATGCGGGCACGAAGCTCCTCCGCCGCTGCTCTTGTAAAGGTGATAATCAAAAAGGAGTCAACGTCCCTATCCTCGTTGATGATAAAATCCAACAGACGCTCTACCAAAACACGTGTTTTTCCGGAGCCTGCCGCCGCCGAAACAAGCAACGCTCCCCCTCTATTTTTCACAGCCGCTTCCTGTTCAGGCGTTCGTTTCACTGCCATCTCCTGCACCTCCTGTTTCTCTTTGGGCAAGCCACGCCCAAAAATCTTGATTTTTGACGGACGGAATCCAACGCTTCCGATCCACGCCTTCTTCAAATTGGCAAGCTTTGAAGAAGGGACAATATTGACACGCATTTTTGGTCGGACCTCTCCAAAACGGGTCTGCATCAATGTTTCCCGCGGAAAACTCCTGACAAATCTGCCGCAAAATGTCCTCTGTATGCTTTCGCAGCCTTCCCAGCTTCTGGGCGCTGACCAAAGCGTCCCCTTTGATCTCACCTGTCCTTGCGCTGACACGCAAAGGCAAAAATCTCAGACCACCCTCTGTATTCTCCATGGCCTCCAAAACCTCGGGGTCGTCCAAAACAAGACCACGCCGCACCAGTTCCTTGTCCAATAGTCTCTGCCGTTCTGTTTCCTCCATGCCACGCTTCCCTGCAATGGCGGCTTCCCGTGCCGGAAGATAGAGCAAGCCGGCAGGAACCGGCTGCATTCCAAAAAATGCGCCGCCCTTCTCCTCCAGTGTAAATAGATAGAGCAGCATCTGCAAGCCCAACCCGTTCCAAATTTCTGTAAGGTCAAAGGACTTGTGACCTGTTTTATAATCAACAACTTTTAGGTAGAGCTTATCATCCTTCACCCAGCCATCCAAGCGATCCACAAAGCCGGAAATCCGCAAGGTTACACCGCTTGCTTGAATCTCCACAGGTGGCAGCTCCTTGCCGTAGCCAAAGCCCAGCTCGAAAAAAATCGGCTGGAATTGAGAGGTGCGCAATTCTGCCACCACGTTTTTCACCACAGAAAGGACACTTTTTTTCAGTCGCCAAAATAGATAGCGGAACCGTGGCGTTTGCTGCTCCATGCCGCCCAGCTCTCGATGGATATAGGTCTCTACAGCTGCACGGGTCAGATCTTCTATCTCATCATCGGCACAAACCCCCACCCCGCCCTTGTCCTTCACGGCACGAAGCACGGTTTCCAGAACAAAATGCAGGAAGGTTCCATATTCAGGGGCGTGGAATCCCGCCGTCCGCCGTTCCTTTGCACCCAAGCCATACCGCAAAAAATAGGCAAAGTGGCAGGAGTTATATTGATCCATACGAGAAGCGGACATGGCAACCTGCTTTCCATAAAGACGATTCACCGTCTTTGCAGAAAGCCGCCCCCGCTTCCAACCCTTCACCTGCTCCAGCCGTGCAAAGCTGCGAGCCAGGGTTTCATCCTCCTGCGCAAGCATCGACCGCACCTCCGGCATCGTTGCTGCCAAGGCATAGAGTTGATCCTTTGACGGACGGATTTGATACGTTGTTTCGGAAAACATGGTTTGTAGGCGTTCCACTAAGAACGAGGGCTTATGGGTGCCGCCTGACTCTCCGCTCGCCGGCCATGTCACATAAAGTTTTTTTTGCGGTTGGGCACAAGCAGTATAGACGATGGTATATTCCCGTCCTATCTTTTCCTCCATACGGGGCGCCAACTGCAAGCCATAGTCCTCCAAGAGCAGACGATCCCGATCCGTCAGCAGACCCTGTGCGGGCGCAAGCTGTGGGATGGAGCCTTCATCTGCACCCAGAAAAAAGAGCACCTGACAGCGCTTTCCCATCAGTCTTTGGGCATCGCCTGCGGTGACACGATCCAACGAAGCTGGAATCGACCCCACGGAATACTGTGAAAGAAGGAGGCGAAGCAAGCGGGAAAACTCAGAAAATGCCACCTCCTGCTCTCCTAGGATAGAAATACACTGCATAAGACCTTCGCAAAAGATTTCCCATAGCTGACGGTATTCCTCCGCCAGTTCAGGTTCTCCACGCTGACGCAGCAGCTCTGTGCGTTCCTCTAAGCCCTCCGCAAGGTGGATTTCCTCTAAAAATCCGTAGAGTGAATTCACTTGCTCCTTCACGATTTTCTTCTCTTTTTTCTTAAAGTTCTCCAACGGTCTGATGACACGAAGGCGCAGGGCATTCAGCATTTCCAAGGTTTCTTTATCCTGCTCGGTCATGGTTTGGTGATAGCCACCCGGATGCATTGTAAAGGGATTCGTCCAACGATTGCCCCAAATATCCCAAGTAAGGACATAGTTTTCCAAGCGGTCGCATTCCTCCGCCGTGATGCCGCAAAGCCCTGTTTTGAGATAGCGGAACATATCCTCGTAGCGATAGCCCCCCTTCACCGCATCCATAGCGGCTAGGATGAGGGTGAAAATCGGCTTTTGGAGCACATCGGTCATATCCGATAGAAAAACAGGGATTTCATATTGGGTAAAAATCCCCTCCATCGGCTCCCAATAGCGCTCCATTGAGCGGGCTGTGAGGGCGATATCACGATAGCGGATGCCCTCCTCCTGCACCAAACGACGAATTTCACCGGCAACAAACAAAAGCTCCTCTCTTGGGCTATTTAGTTTTCCGCAACACACGCTGCCGTCGTCCGCCGACGCATAGGGAATGGCTTCCCCTGCAAACAATGCTTTTTCCAAATAGGCAAGCATCCCGGGTCGTTCCATGCCGACCCTTTGGAGGGTTTCCTCCTCCACCGTAGTGCCCGCTCTCTTTGCCACGCTTTTGAGCCAAGCGGCTGTCTGACGAGCAGGGGCAAAGACCTCGCCCTCCTCCTCACCGCTGGTGAGCGTGATGGTCACCGTGTTTGCCTGCTTGAGAATTTCCGTCAAGACCAAACCCTGCTGCGGGGTAAAGTCCGTAAAGCCATCCAGATAAACATCCTTCCCTCGAAAGAACGGATAGCTTCTGAGCTTTTCGGCCAGTCTGGTCAAGCGGTCCCTTGGGTCTAACCCAGAGCGTGCCGTCATCGCTTCATAGGTTCCGACGATCAGCCCCAAATCCTTGAGCTTTTTTCCATCCAGTCCCTCGGTATCCTCTCCCACCTGAAGCAGGCTTTCCGCCGTGATGCAGTAGCTTTTCAGCTCATCCACCGTGGCCAGTAAATTACTCAAAAATTCTGGTCTTTGTGACGGCAGGGCGTAGACCGTCAAATGACTGCTCACCGTTTTGAGCGCTGCATACATGAGAAGCAGCCGTCCGCCTGCATCCAAAACAGGCTCTTCGAGTCCGCCCGCCAACGAAAGCACCCGATTTTCCAAACGGCTAAACGAGAGCACCTCTCCATAGCATCCCGCCTGATTTCCATTTTCCCGACAGAACCGACGCTCCATTTCAAATGAAGCCTGTTCCGGCACCAGTAGTAGCTGCTTGCGTTCCGCTCCCTCCTGCCGCATATGAGAAAAAATCTGTGTCGTTTTCCCCTGTCCGGCACGACCCTTCCAGATTCGCAGCATATTCATCCCCCCCTTTTTTTGTGTAATTGAGGGACGGTACCCCTCTCTGTGTAACAAAAACACGTCAGCGGCTTTCTAAAAATCGCTGTCCGTATTTCAGCTTTGCATAGTTCAAAATACGATGCACAAACAAGGCATCCGAAACGCCGCCGACTACCCCTACCAGAGGCAAGCCTTGCAAAAACTTCATACAAAGCAGCTCTGTCGAAAGTACATCGGATACCTTTGCAATTTCCTCCTGCTGGCTATATCCCTCCGGCAAGATAGGCTCTGCGATAAACGCATTCAACTGCATATTACCGTCTATCGCCTCTTTGCCATGGGAGAGAGACACGGCGATGAGATTTAAAATAAAGTATCGCTCCTCGTCCTGCTCATAGTGATATCCATAGTTCAGTGCGATTTCATAAATCCCTTTGAGCACCATAGAAATAAACAGCGGGATATCCGGCAAGCCAATGCCCAAAAGCCCCAGACCAACACCCTTCACCGCACTGATGGCCACCGCACCGCCCTGCGTTACATTGGCACCTTTTCCAAACGCACGCAATCGCTTTTTATCCGGCTTGAGGGACATAGAATATTCATTGATTTTATAGTTGTGCTCCAATTCTTCTTTTTTGTAGGTTTGTTCAATCCAATGGGTTCCCTTGTCAAAGACAAGCTGGAAGGCCTTGGCAAAGGCTTTGTTTAAGGTGGTATATAGCTTTTCGGGTATTTTGTCCCCTAGAAAGTCATCCAGCTTGGATGGCTTTTTTTCTATCGCATGGTTCAAAAAGGTCGATTCCTTTTTTCGGAGCTTCGCCGCTTCCTTTTGAAAGGCTGTCATATGCTCTCCCCCTGCTCAGTTCTTTTCCACCCGGAGATCTGCAATAGAAAGCTCCACACCCTGTTCCTTTGCGAAGGTATTGAGCTGCGTTACAATTTGCTCTTTATACTGCTGAAGAATGAGCACCGCCAGCTCATCCTTGGTGGTCTGTGGCAAAACAGACAGCGCTGCCTTCAAGGTAGCACCGGACAAGCCCTTTGTTTTTTTGATGATAGCAGATAGAAACGGCGAATCGGGTCGATTTTCCAATTTATCTGCGACAACGGGAAACACCTTTTCTGCCAATTCACTATAATCAATGTGATCGATATCTAATTTAATGGTAAGCATCATCATACTTCCTTTCAGATTGTCGAAGGATTCGGAACTTGGAGCACCTACACACACCAGTTTGTGAAAAAATGCCGCACAAGGTGTTTCTTGTACGGCATTTTATACTGATAGGCAATCAACTGGCAGAATAGATTGGCGAGAATTTCTTGTGCGTGGCAAGGCGGAGGACGCCGGCGAGCTGACACCCACCAAGGACGACAACGTAGACACACGCAAAAAAGACCGCCCTGATGTCTGCTGGTTGATTGCTTTTCAGTATTAGGACTGTTTCAACCAAAAACAAGCTCAAAGGAGATTTGTTTTTTCGACGGGGGACAGTACAGTCAGGCCTTTCCGTCCGAGCCAAGAACGTGAAGAATTTTATCC
>CAYQRI010000032.1:0-16907 GCA_964420085.1 uncultured Ruminiclostridium sp. | reverse complement strand
CTCTATAAAACTTTTCACGTATAGCTTTATTCTCTGGCAATCGTACAACACATTTATTATTAATGAGGACATTACCGTTATTAAGAAATAACTCTCTGTCCGTATAATATTTATTACATTCATAACAAAACCAAAGATTAATGCTGTGGATGCTCTCTTGATTAAGGACTGTATGATGCACTGGACATCTTACATCTAAATGTTTTTCACACATTAATACTCACCACCTGAAAATTATAGTATGATAATATGATAATTATTGATGTCAAGCAATATACGAAAAATCTATTTCATATAAATCAGTTTTTGCTTCCAACATAAAATCATATAGTTGTTCTTCAGTTATGTAAGTGTTGAGACCGTGTACACCCCTGTAATTTTGGGCTTGTAAGAATCTTATCAACAGAAAGCACCTTCCGTAATGAAGTTCATTGACTGCATTTTTCCGCTGATAGGGGTGTCGTGTTTCACGACTCCCTTGCAGTGTGTTGTAACTGTACCATATCATATAATTCTAAATTCTGCAAGACCTCAATATTTGTATCCGCTCGAATGCATATGCTCTCTGATAGCGTTTAAATGCTCTGTGTGCGATTCTGTGTCATTGGTAGTCTCTCTATATTGCTGCTTGGTAAAAATGATTCTGACGCAATTCTGAGGGGTTTTAAGGAGGAATGAAAGAATATCCTACCTATCAAAATTGACAAGAAAATTTTGTGACCTTCCATGGATGACGTTACACAAAAATAATGGAATGTATGTCATAGTCCATAGCTTGAATTTTAATATAGGCTATGCTATACTATCACCAGACATTGCTAAATGTCTTAATTGAATCATGATATATACTCAAGAAAAGATTGAAAATAAAAAATGGATACAGTGGGATCAAAAGAAGGTTGTTCAATTTATGTGGTCATTAAAAACCCCTTATATTTCAATGGTTTTTTACCCCAAACCTATGTGAAGCTGGAAAGCGATGCTGACCTGAAGAACATGGAAAAGCTTATCGATCATCTGGAAGACAATGACGACGTGCAGAATGTGTATCATAACTGGGATCAGGAGTAAGCATATATCAAAAAGACGCAAGACAGATGCAGTTTCTGTCTTGCGTCTTTTTTGTTTACTGAATGCTAAACAGCAGGCGGCTGTTTGGATCGACCAGCCGCACCAAGATGGTGGCGACCTCTGCACGGGAAATTGGATCGTTGGGCGAGAAGGTGCCCTTTGCATCCCGTCCCGCCAAAATTCCGGCACGGTAGAGTCTGTAAATGCCGACATCCGATTTGTAGACGTCCGGAAGAATACCGGCAGTCACCGTGTTCACCGCTGGCAGAGCCGAAGCCGGCAGAGCATTGGTGATAATGGCGGCAAATTCCTGTCTGGTGAGGAAGGCGTTCATATCAGCGGGCAGACTCGTGAGAATTTTTTGGCTGAGGACATAGTCTGCGTAAGGCTTGTACCACGGATTTCCTGCCGCAAAGGAAGCGGAGCCGGTAAGGAAGGTTTTTCGTAAACGAGCCGCTAACGTAATGGCTTGAGAAGCCGTCACCTGATATTTGGGCAGGAATTTGCCCGGCTCCATGCCGTCCATGAGTCCATAGGAATAGGCGGAAATGACAGGAGCATAGTACCAATCGTAGGTGCGGACATCCGTGAAATTATTTTGGTAGGTTTTTGTTTTGCTGAAGCCAACCCCTTCGCCCGTCCAGCGAGCGGTCAGGGTGTGCCCCCTGTTGGTTGCGAGGGAGGAGGGATTGGTGACCATTTTTCCGTCAGAGGTATACCAGCCCAAAAAGGCGGCACCGCTTTTTTTCGGTGTGGGCAGGGTTTCATAGCGGCTGCCTTGCTTGAATAGCTGGGTGCGGGGGGAAACGGTGCCGCCGTTTGCGTTGTAATTGACGGTCAGATAGCCCTGTTTTACGGTGAAGGTCTGGTAGTCGGAGTCCGCATACAGCCAGTTGGAGGCGTTGGTGGACTGCACCTTCACACGGTAGGTTCCGGGGGGCAGTACGTCGAGAGAGAATGGAGAGCTTGCATAGAAATGGCAGCGATAATCCTTTTGCCACGTTCCATTTGATTTTTTAACCTCGACGTAAATATTATAATGTGTGGTAAAATTGGTGGGCGACCAAGAGAGGAGAATGCGATCCTTGTCACCGTACAAATCCGCCAAGGGCGTGACGGATGGAGGGGGAGGGGACTGGTATAGGGGCAGGATGGTATCCTTGGCGGAGAGATCGGCTTTGAACCAGATCAGCCCGCCGATGGTGCCGGTGTAGCCGGAGAGAAGCTGCTTGGAGATATAGCCGGAATCATAGAGGATCGCATCGTTTTCGCCGGTCAAAGAAGCGACGGCTACGAAATGCCCGCTGTTTTTGACACGGGCTACCACATAATATCCCTTTGCGTGGAGATCTGCAATTTGATTACAAATGGTCTCCATGGGGGTGGACACAGAGAAAAAGGTCTGTGAGACAAAATAAAACCGTGGAGAGAGGTATTTTGTCATGCCGCCGAAGGAAAGAAGGGCATCCTTGGAGCGGTCAGAGCTGTGGCTGATGAGGCCTTTTTCGTCCAGCCAGTCTCGGAACAGGCCGGGGTTCAGTTGGGCGGGGCTATAGGCTTTAGAGTGACACATCAGGATTGAAATTGCAGAGATGAGGCAGCCGGAGCCACCAAAGGTATGTAAATCACCCAAGGCAGTTTTTCCCCAAGCAGGATCACCCTGCCGCCATGTGGTATAGTCTGTGCTATAGGAATTCCCTTTGTAGGTTGCCGTACCTGCAGCATGGGCAGAGGGCGGGGGTAAGAGCATAAACAGCATACAAAATGCCAAGAAGGCAGAAGGTATGCGAGTGGTTGCTTTCATGGGCGATGCCTCCTTTTATGGCATTCCGTAATTCTCTACAGTATGCCATAAAAACGGCGGAAAGTCCAGCAAATGGCAGGCATTTACACGAAATGAGTAAATAAATATCCTGTAGACGAAAACACGTCTACAGGATATTTTTTGTGATAAGAAAAGGTTAGCGCAGATTGAAGAAGGCGGCCTTGCCCGGATACTCTGCGACCTCGTCCAGCTCCTCCTCGATGCGCAGGAGCTGGTTATACTTTGCGACACGGTCGGTGCGGCTGGGGGCGCCGGTCTTAATTTGTCCGGCGTTCATAGCGACAACCAGGTCGGCAATGGTGGTGTCCTCGGTTTCGCCGGAGCGGTGGGAGACCACGGTGGTATAGCCTGCACGATTGGCCAGACGAATGGTGTCCAAGGTCTCAGTCAGGGTGCCGATCTGGTTGACCTTAATCAGCACGGAATTGCAGACCTTCTTTTGAATGCCGGTGGTGACACGCTCCACATTGGTGACAAAGAGGTCATCGCCCACCAGCTGGACACGGTCGCCCAAGGCCTTGGTCAGAGCGGCCCAGCCCTCCCAGTCATTTTCGCCCATGCCATCCTCGATGGAAATGACGGGGTATTTGCTCACAAAGCCCTTCCACATATTCACCATTTGCTGACGGGTCATGACCTTCTTTGCCTTGGGCAGGAAGTAGTCACCGGTGTCCTCACGGTACCAGTCGGAAACGGCACCGTCCATAGCAATCATGAAATCGTCATAGGGCTTGTAGCCTGCGGCTTCAATGGCGGCGACAATGGCCTTCAGTGCAGCTTCGTCATTTTTCAGGTTGGGGGCATAGCCACCCTCGTCACCTACACCGGCAGCAGGGAAGCCCATCTCCTTCAAAACACCCTTCAAAGTGTGGAACACCTCGGCGCACATCCGCAGTGCCTGCTTCCAAGAGGTGGCGCCCACGGGCATGATCATGAATTCCTGAATATCCACATTGTTGGTGGCGTGTGCGCCGCCGTTTAAAATGTTCATCATGGGAACGGGCAGAGTTTTGGCGCCTACACCGCCAAGGTAGGCATACATGGGCAGACAAAGGCTCTCGCTGGCGGCACGGGCACAGGCAAGAGAAGCACCCAAAATAGCATTGGCACCCAGACGGCTTTTGTTTGCTGTGCCGTCCAGCTGGATGAGAAGCTTATCGATATACGCCTGATCCAGTGCGTTCATTCCGATGAGCGCTTCCGCTATTTCGGTGTTGACGTGTTCCACAGCGGTTTCGACACCCTTTCCGCCATAGCGGGTGGCATCTCCGTCTCTCAGCTCACAGGCCTCGTAGATGCCGGTGGAAGCACCGGAGGGAACGGCTGCCCGTCCTACGGTGCCGTCATCCAGATACACCTCGACTTCTACGGTGGGGTTGCCGCGAGAGTCTAAAATCTCTCGACCCAGTACGTCAACAATTTCAATCATCTGCTTCATTTCCATTACTCCTTTTGTATTTTTGCTTGGCGGTTTTGCGTGTTGAGCACGCATCTACTATCGTTTAATTGATAATCAGCGTTTTTCCATCCATCTCATCCGGCTGATTCAGACCCATGAGATCCAGCATAGTGGGAGCAATATCAGCCAACCGACCGTCCCGCAGGCGGACATCCGCACCTACAATGCAGAAGGGAACCGGATTGGTGGTATGTGCGGTGAAGGGGTTTCCATGTTCATCCAGCATTTGCTCTGCGTTGCCGTGGTCAGCGGTGATGAGGGCGACGCCGCCCAGATCTGTGGTGGCGGAGACAACACGAGCGACGCAGGTGTCTACCGTTTCCACCGCTTTGACCGTTGCATCAAACACGCCGGTGTGACCCACCATATCGCAGTTTGCAAAATTCAGGATGATGACATCGTAATTGCCGCTTTGAATCCGAAAAATGGCCTCCTCCGTGACGGCATTGGCACTCATTTCCGGCTGCAAATCGTAGGTAGCGACCTTCGGGGAGGGGATGAGACAACGCTCCTCTCCAGGGAAAATGGATTCCTCTCCGCCGTTAAAGAAAAAGGTCACATGGGCGTATTTTTCTGTTTCGGCAATCCGCAGCTGAGTGAGACCAAGCTGACTCAGATAGGCGCCGAAAATATTTTGAATCCTTTGGTGGGGGAAGGCGACACTGACGTGTGTAAGCGAAGCGTCATATTCCGTGGTGCAGACAAACTTTAAAGGGAAATAGCCCTTTTTACGCACCAGCTTTCCAAATGCGGGATCTGTCAGTGCACGGGTGATTTCACGGGCGCGATCCGGTCGGAAATTAAAGAAAATGACGGCATCCTCTGCCTTGATCTCTTTGCCGGGGGTACAGATGACAGGCTGCATGAATTCATCTGTCAGCCCAGCATCGTAGGACGCCTGCACAGCAGCCACGGGGTCTGGGCTATGGGGTGCCTCCCCGTTTACCATCGCATCATAGGCACGCTGCAAGCGCTCCCAGCGGCTGTCTCTGTCCATGGCGTAATAGCGACCGGAGATATCGGCAATGACCCCAAGCCCAAGCGTCTTGCACTTGGACTGCAGCTGCGCCACAAAGTCCTTTCCCGAGGTGGGGGAGACATCTCGTCCATCCAGAAAAACGTGGATGCACAGATCCTGAATTCCTTGCTTGGCTGCCAGATCCATCAGGGCATACAGATGCGTGATATGGCTGTGTACGCCGCCGTCGGAGAGCAAGCCCATGAGGTGAAGGGTGGTGCCGTTTTTCTTGCAGTGCTGCATGGCATCCAGATAGGCGGGATTTTTATCAAAGCTGCCATCGGCAATGGCTCGGCTGATTTTGGGTAAATCCTGAAAAACAACCCGTCCTGCACCCATGTTGGTATGGCCCACCTCGCTGTTGCCCATCTGCCCCTCAGGAAGCCCCACATCCATGCCGGAGGCCTCGAGCTGGCAGAAGGGATATTGCGAAAAAAGATAGTCCAGCTGCGGTGTGGCAGCGGCTTGAATGGCGTTGCCGGAGGATTTTTCCCCCAAGGCAAAGCCATCCATAATAATAAGAGTAGTCGGTGTCTTCATAGATCATTCCCTCAATTTCCGGAGCAATACTCCGAGATAGCGACCCGTCAATCCTGATTGGCTGCGTGAATAATTTTAAGAAATTTTTCGCAGGAGAGTGAGGCGCCGCCGATCAGTCCGCCGTCGACATCCTCCTGCGATAGAAGCTCAACGGCGTTTTGCTCGTTCATCGAACCGCCATACTGAATCGTAATGGAGCGGGCCACACGGGCACCATAGAGCTTGCGGAGCATCCCCCGAATGGCGGAGCAGACCTCGCCTGCCTGCTGGGGGGTGGCACTGATGCCCGTACCGATGGCCCAGATGGGTTCGTAGGCGATGGTAACCTGCCGCATTTCCTCTGCGGTGACCCCTGCCAGTGCTGTTTTGAGCTGATAGGCAATCAGCTCCATGGTGACACCCAGCTCCCGTTGCTCCAAATCCTCGCCGACGCACAGAATGGGGCAGAGGTTGGCGTTGAGCGCCGCCCGCAGCTTTTTGTTAATCACAAGGTCTGTTTCCAAAAATAGGTTGCGGCATTCACTGTGACCGACAATGACATACTTTACGTCCAAGTCAGCCAGCATAGAAGCGGAAATTTCTCCGGTAAAGGAGCCGGTTTCCGCCCAGTGAAGATTTTGTGCACCCACAGAAATGCGGCTGTCCTTTAAAAGCTTGACAGCGATGGGAATGTCCACATAGGGGACGCATAATGCAATGCTGCACCGCTTAGAGCGGGGGAGCGAAGCCTTGAGCTGTTCTGTGAATGCCTTGGTCTCGGAAACGGTTTTGTGCATTTTCCAGTTTCCAGCGATCAGTGTTTTTCGATACTTTCTGTTCATAGGCACCTTTTTCTCGCAAGATTAGCGGTCTTCCAGGCAAGCGATACCGGGCAGAACACGACCCTCTAAAAATTCAAGGGAGGCACCGCCGCCGGTGGAGATGTGGGTCATGTCATCGGCGTGGCCTGTTTTTTCCACGGCGGATGCAGAGTCACCGCCGCCCACGATGGTGACGGCATCCTTGAGGTTTGCCATGGCTTCGGCCACGGCGTTGGTGCCGACGGCGAAGGCAGGGAATTCAAATACGCCCATAGGACCGTTCCAAATGATGGTGCCCGCCTTGGCAATGGCATCCACAAAGCGCTCGGTGGTTTTGGGCCCGATGTCCATACCCATCAGATCATCTGGGATGGCATTGGAGGTGACGACAACAGGCTCTGCGTCGTTGGAGAATTCTTTGGCGGCAATATTATCGGTGGGGAGGAGCAGCTCGACCTTCATCTCCTTGGCACGCTCGATCATGCTGCGGGCAAAGTCAATGTGCTCGGCATCCAAAAGGGAGTTGCCGACGGTGCCGCCCTCTGCGACCTGAAAGGTATAGGACATACCGCCACCGATCAGGATAGAGTCTGCCTTATTCAGCAGAGAGTTAATCACGCCGATTTTGTCGGAGACCTTAGCGCCGCCCAAAATGGCGACCAGAGGACGCTTGGGATTTTCCAAGGCGTTCCCCATGAAGCTCAGCTCCTTTTCCACGAGGAAGCCGGCGACAGAGGGGAGGTAATGAGAAACACCTTCGGTGGAAGCGTGGGCACGGTGAGCAGCACCAAAGGCGTCAAAGACAAAGAGGTCGGCAAGGGAAGCCAGTTCCTCTGCGAAGGCAGGGTCGTTTGCTTCCTCTTCCTTACGGAAACGAATGTTTTCCAAGAGTACGATTTCGCCGGGACGAATGGCGCTGCAGACCTTTTTCGTGTCGGGACCCAAAACGTCGGCGGTGAGTGTGACAGGCATACCCAAGAGCTGCTCGAGCTTTTCCTGTGCGGAGAACAGAGAAAGCTCCTTTTTCACTTCGCCATTGGGACGTCCCATGTGGGAGACCAAAATCACGGCTGCGTTGTGATTGATTAGGTAACGAATTGTGGGCAGTGTTGCCACAATACGGGTAACATCATGAATGACCCCGGTCTTTTTGTCATGAGGAACATTAAAGTCGCAACGGACAAGAACCTTTTTTCCGGATACATCAATATCACGGATTGTCTTTTTGTCGTAAATCATAGAGAAAAAAGCCCCTTCTTTTCATGGAATTCTGTGGCATAAAAGCCCAAGCCTTATGGCTCATCGAGAGCAAAGTCTGCCTTCATTTCACCTTCTCCGCTGAGGTTGGGAAAGCGAAGCTGCCGCAAGGCTTCATAGGTCAGAATAGCGACGGAATTCGCAAGATTTAGGCTGCGTGCATCCGGCCGCATGGGGATACGGATGCAACGAGCGGCGTGCTGCTCACGAAACGAAGGCGGCAGGCCGGCGGTTTCTTTCCCAAAAAAAATCCAAGCATTGTCATGAAACGTTGCTTCGGCGTAATCTCTGGGGGCTTTGGTGGTAGCAAGCCATAAATCGGTGATTTCATTTTGCTCAAACAGCTGCTCCAAATTGTCGTAGACATGGAGATCGACCATGTGCCAATAATCCAGACCGGCACGTTTTACGGCTTTATCGCTGATATCAAAGCCCAACGGACGCACTAAATGCAGTCGGCTGCCTGTAGCGGCGGCCGTGCGTGCGATATTTCCGGTATTCATGGGAATCTCCGGTTCAACCAGAACAATATTTAGCATAAGTTATCGCCTCAATTCTGAAAGCTCTCGCAATGATACAAAGTGCATTTTACTGCAAGTGGCAAAGAAATTCAACAGAAAAGAGGATGAAAGCAAAAAAAAGGTAAAATTAAGCGGTTTCATCAAAAAAACAGGTAAAAAATTGCGAAATTTGAGACAAAAAGAGAAAGGTACAAAATAGGGAGCGGTGTGTTTTCTATATAATTTATATAATGTAGCAAAAATGAATCCCTTGTGATTTTCTTGCAGGAGGTAAGCGTTCCCCCCCGAGGCAAGACGCTGCTTTGTTTGGGCGGGAGAGGTATATAGAATACCCGCTGCTGTCGGTTTTTACACCCCCAAGCCAAAGGGATAGGAGGAGAATGAGCGAAGCCAAGGATACAATCTACCTACTTGGAAATATGCAAAGAAAAAGTGCATCTTGAAATTTTTCCTTGGAGTAATATTTTTTTCAGTTCTTACCATACTAAGCTCATCAAGGAAAAGGCAGGCAGGTAATATGGAAACGTTTGCAATGAAACCAAAACTCTATTTTGGGGAAAAGCCGCTAGAAGCCCTGTCACCTCTGGCGGGAAAAAGGGTGCTCCTTGTCACGGACGCATTTTTGGTCTCCTCTGGGCTTATAGCGCCCGTCCGTGCACAGCTTGGCACCTGTACCTTGGAGATCTTTGATCAGGTGGAGCCTGACCCCTCTCTCCAGCTGGTGGCACGGGGCATTCGAATGCTACGGGAGTTTAAACCAGAGGCGGTAGTCGCATTCGGTGGAGGTTCCCCCATGGATTGTGCAAAAGCCATGGTATACTTCGCAGCAAAAGAGGGAGGGTCAGCCATTCCTCTGTATTGTATCCCTACGACGGCGGGAACCGGCTCAGAGGTGACCTCCTTTGCAGTACTCACGGATACGGATCAGGGAGTGAAATATCCCTTAGTTGACGATGCGCTCCTTTCGCAGGGCGCTATCCTAGACCCCTCTTTTCTGAAGGGGGTTCCTCCACGAGTGACCGCAGATACAGGTATGGATGTGCTCACCCACGCAGCAGAAGCGCTTGTGGCAACGGGAGCCAACCACTTTACGGATGCACTGGCAGAACGAGCCTTTACGGTCGCCTACCGTGCATTACCAGAAGCCTTTAAAGGGGATCTTACCGCCAAGGCAGATATGCTGTACGCTTCATGTATGGCAGGAATCGCATTCAATGCGGCGGGCTTAGGGGTTTGCCACTCCATGGCGCATAGTTTGGGAGGACGTTTTCATGTACCACACGGCCGCCTAAATGCCCTTCTGCTTCCCCATGTGATTCACTTCAATGCCGCCAATCAAAGAACCGCTGAGAAGTATGCAAACCTAGCAAAGCTGTGTGGTCTTTCGGCCAATCCCAGAGCACTTTCCGCTGCGATGGTGCGTATACGAACAGCGTTGGGAATCGCTTCTAAGCTGGATGTTTCTATGGCGGAGTTGAAATCCTCGCTGCCCGCACTCGCAGCAGCGACGCTCGCCGATGTTTGCTTGGAAGCAAACCCACGAAAGGTGACAGCAGAAGACGTGATTTCCATGATAAAGGAGCTGGTGGGATGACAGAAACCCTGAAGTCGGTGGGAATTGACATCGGCACTTCCACCACACAGCTTGTGATTTCCGAACTGACCCTGCAAAATCAATCAAACCCTTTCTCCGTTCCTCGTGTGGCGATCACCGACAAAAAAATCGTTTACCGCAGTGAAATTTACTTTACGCCTCTGCTATCTGATACAGTCATTGATGCAAAGGGTGTACGAGAAATTGTCACAGGGGAGTATCAGCGTGCGGGAATACGACGTGATGAGGTGCAGACCGGAGCCGTCATCATCACCGGAGAAACGGCACGCAAGGAAAACGCCAGAGAAGTACTGACGGCTCTTTCGGAGTTTGCAGGAGATTTCGTGGTGGCGACGGCTGGACCGGATTTAGAGTCCATCTTAGCGGCGCGGGGCGCTGGAGTTGATGATATTTCCAAGGAAAAGCACATCTCCATTTTGCACTACGATATCGGCGGTGGAACCTCCAACTTAGCGCTCTACCAAAATGGACATCTTCGTGCAACCTCTTGCCTGGATGTGGGAGGAAGACTCATCAAGATTGATTCGGCAACACAAACCATTACCTATGTATCTCCCAAGCTTGAGGGACGTTTTTCGGGGGTTGTTCGAGGGGCTAAGGCGACGGAAGCCTTACTTCACCCCTTACTCGAGGAAATGGTGAAAGCACTGCTGGAAGCAGCAGGACTGGAGGAGCCAAGCCCTGTGTTGGACTTCTATACCACCAAAGGCACAAAGCCTATGAAAACGAGCGGAGTCCACCTGTCGTTTTCCGGTGGCATTGCTGATTGCATCTTCACACCAGTAAACGATTGGTTAGCCTATGGAGACATAGGTCCTCTTTTAGGAGAGGTCATCCAAAAAGCCTTGGCACACAAGGATGTTGCACCGGTGCAGGGTGTGGAAACCATTCGGGCAACCGTCGTTGGTGCGGGCGCACACTCCATGGATGTGTCAGGTTCAACCATTTATTACCGAGATGTGGCCTTTCCCCTAAAGAACATTCCAGTTCTAAGAGTAGATCCCTCCGAGGAGCGTGGCGATTTGGCCTCTGCCATTTCCGAAAAGCTTCGATGGTATGCGGATGATGGCGGTCTTACGCAAATAGCATTAGCCTTGGAGGGGGAAACCTCTCCTTCCTATAGTCGGGTCATTGCGTTAGCGGAAGCAATAAAAAGCGGTCTTAAGCCCCTGATGCAAAAAGGCTTTTTTCCCATCGTTGTCATTGAACGGGATTTGGCTAAGGTATTGGGTCAGGCGATGGCGCCGGGAATTTCAGGAACGCTCCTCTGTTTGGATGGAGTCTCTGTTTCCAATGGTGACTACATCGACATCGGTGCGCCTGTGGCAGGGGGGACCGTTTTGCCGGTGGTGGTAAAGACACTGGCCTTTGAAAAGAAATAGCCACGGCTTAGACCGTTTTGTTGAGGAGGATACACTGTGATTTTAAAAACCAAGTTATTCGGTCATGTCTATGACTTCAAGTCCATTCGTGAAGTCATGGCCAAGGCCAACGAAGAAAAGTCGGGTGACCGACTGGCAGGCATTGCGGCTGAAAATGCCGAGGAGCGTGTGGCAGCCAAAGTGGTATTGGCGCAGCTAACCATGTCTGACCTGCGCAACAACCCCGCCGTCCCTTATGAAGAGGACGAAGTGACCCGCATCATTCAAGATGATGTGAACGAAAAAATCTATGACCAAATTAAAAATTGGAGCGTCTCCGAGCTGCGTGAGTGGATTTTGGATGAGAAGAACGACGGAGCGGCCATCAGCCGCATTTCACGGGGACTGACTTCCGAAATGGTGGCTGCGGTTGCTAAGCTGATGAGCAACATGGATCTGATCTATGCCGCTAAAAAGATTCGTGTGACGGCTACCTGTAACACCACCATTGGTGAAGCAGGAACCCTGTCAGCAAGACTGCAACCAAACCACCCAACCGACGATCCCGACGGTATCATGGCCTCTCTATTGGAAGGACTCTCTTTTGGCATCGGCGATGCCGTTTTGGGTCTTAACCCCGTGGATGATTCCGAGGAGAGTGTCAAACGTGTCTTGAATCGTTTCCACGACATCAAAACCCGCTGGTCGATCCCGACCCAAACCTGCGTGCTGGCTCATGTTACCACCCAGATGGAATGCATCCGCAGAGGTGCTCCTGCCGATTTGATCTTCCAGTCCATTGCCGGTTCTCAAAAGGGTAACGAAGCCTTTGGATTTACCGCAGAGACCTTGGAAGAAGCGCGGCAGCTTGTTCTACGGGAGGGCACTTCAACTGGACCTAACGTCATGTACTTCGAAACCGGACAGGGTTCCGAGCTTTCCTCCGAAGCCCATTTTGGTTGGGATCAGGTGACCATGGAAGCCCGTTGCTATGGCTTTGCCAAGCACTATCATCCCTTCTTGGTCAACACCGTGGTTGGTTTTATCGGTCCAGAATATCTATATAACTCCAAGCAAGTCATTCGTGCCGGTCTGGAAGACCACTTTATGGGTAAACTTACGGGCATCCCCATGGGCTGTGATGCCTGCTACACCAACCACATGAAGGCCGATCAAAACGATATTGAAGATCTGGCGGTTCTCCTCACCACTGCCGGCTGCACCTACTTTATGGGGATTCCGCACGGCGACGACGTCATGCTGAACTATCAGACAACCGGTTACCATGAGACCGCAGCCCTTCGTGAAATGTTTGGGCTGACCGCCATTCGACCCTTCCAGGAGTGGATGGAGAAGATGGGCTTTGTGGAACATGGTAAGTTGACGGCTCTTGCCGGTGACGGCTCGATCCTATTGGCGTAAAAAGTGGGGCGGGCAGCCTTCCTCTCCCGCCCGAAACGATTGAGGTGACAATATGAACGAAACAGAACTGCGCTCCCTCGTGGAGCGTATGGTGGCAGAACTGGCAGGGCAAGCGCCCGCAACTTATGGAAAACCCACCACCAATCAGAATGCGGATCATGGCGCTTCGATAAGTGGCGAAATGCTTCCGGATATCACGGAAATTGACCTCCGTAAGCAATACTTGGTCAAAAATCCCTATAAGGGTGCTGCCTTCTTGGACTTGAAGGCAAAGACGCCCGCTCGTTTGGGCATGGGCAGAGCCGGTGCTCGCTATAAGACTGAGACGATGCTGCGGGTCAGAGCTGACCATGCAGCCGCACAGGACTCCGTATTCTCCATGGTCGATGAAGCGTTTGCAAAGCAAAATGGCTTTGTGACCGTGCAGACCCTCTGTGAAACCAAGGACGAGTATTTGACAAGACCTGACCACGGTCGCCGCTTTAACGAAGAAAATCAGGCGATGATCAAAAAGACGCTGGGTCAATCGCCCAAGGTTGCCTTAGTCATCGGCGACGGGCTTTCTTCTGCCGCCATTGAGGCCAATGCAAAAGACTGCCTGCAGGCGATTCGTGCCGGTCTTAAGACCTTTGGCATTGATCCAGGAGCAGCCCTTTTTGTCAAGTACTGCCGTGTCGGTGCCTCCGATCACATCGGTGAACTCACCGGAGCGGAAGTGGTTTGTATGTTGGTCGGCGAACGTCCGGGTCTTGTGACTGCGGAATCCATGTCTGCCTATATCACCTACGGAGCGCGCATCGGCGTTCCAGAGTCCAAGCGCACCGTTATTTCCAACATTCACCGCCAAGGCACCACCTCCGTGGAAGCTGGTGCTCACATTGCAGAGCTTGTGAAAACCATGCTGGAGAAGAAGACCAGTGGCGTCGAACTGGCTCAGATGGAAAGGGGGCGGGGTGCATGACTGGAGATCTGTTGCCCGTAACGATTCTAGCAACGCATACCATTGCTAACGTGTCGGAAACACTGGTGCAGAAGCTGGAGCTCCCCGCAAAGTTCCGATCCATTGGCATCATCACCACCGACTGTGACGACGTGACCTACTGTGCGTTAGATGAAGCAACTAAGGCCGCCGCTGTGGAAGTCATCTATGGTAAGAGCCTGTATGCCGGTGCGGCAAATGCGAATACAAAGCTGGCTGGTGAGGTCATTGGTATTCTGGCTGGACCGAATCCATCCGAAGTGACGAGTGGTTTGCGTGCCGCCACTGAATTTATTAGCAGCGGAGTGGGTTTCCGCTCGGCCAACGAGGACGACACCATTGTGTACTATGCACATACGGTATCTCGTACGGGAAGCTATCTTTCCAAAACGGCAGGTGTTAAGGAAGGTGAGGCTCTGGCCTACCTGATTGCACCTCCCTTGGAGGCCATGGTTGGCTTGGATGAGGCACTGAAAGCGGCCGATGTCGAACTGGTTGCCTTTTTTGAGCCGCCCAGTGAAACCAACTTTGGCGGAGGTCTCCTCACGGGATCGCAAAGTGCTTGCAACTCGGCCTGCGAGGCGTTTGCAGAAACGATCAAAGCAATTGCTGAAAGACCACGAGAAGTATAAAGGGAACCTCTAAAAACTGCCCGCACGCCATTCTGGTTGATCTTTTTCCTCCACTCGGCGGGAATTTTTCTTGAAATACGTCAGTATTCCTGCGGAAAATCCCCTTGATTGGCGAAAAAATTTCCACCAGCCTGCCACACGTTCAGTTATTAGAGATTCCCTAAATGCCAAGCGAACGATTTGGAACGGAGGAATGAGATACAAATGGATAAGGATTTACGCTCCATTCAAGAAGTCAGAGACCTTCTGAAGAAGGCAAGGGAAGCACAGAAGGCACTCGCTGTCATGACGCAGGAGCAACTAGACAACATTACGGCAGCCATCTCCAAGGCGGCGGCCGAGCAGGCCAAACGTTTGGCGGATATGGCCGTCGAAGAAACAGGTTTTGGCTTAAAAGCGGACAAAGAGATTAAGAATCGTTTTGCCGCAACGACGCTTTACGATGCAATCAAAGAGGAAAAGACCCGTGGCATCTTAGCAGAAAATCACGAAAAGAAGATCATTGATATCGGGATTCCCGTGGGTGTTGTGGCGGGACTCGTGCCTTCCACAAATCCGACATCAACCGTCATTTACAAATCCATGATTTGTATGAAGGCGGGCAATCCTATCATCTTCTCCCCACACCCCAGTGCGGTAACCTGTATTATGCAGACGGTCAATGTGGTTCGTCGGGCAGCAGAATCGGCAGGAGCCCCTCCGGGTTCCATTGCTTGTATCTCCATCCCTACCTTGGAAGCCACAAACGAGCTGATGCGGCACAAGTATACCCGTCTCATTCTGGCAACTGGAGGCGGAGCCATGGTCAAGGCAGCCTATTCCTCTGGTACTCCGGCCATCGGTGTTGGCGCAGGTAACGGCCCAGCCTATATTCATCGTAGCGCCAATGTCAGCCTCGCAGTTAAGCGTATTTTGGATTCTAAGACCTTCGATAACGGAACCATTTGCGCCAGTGAGCAATCCATTATCGTCACCCGTGAAATGGAATCGGCGGTTGTTACCGAGCTGAAACGTCAGGGCGCTTATGTTCTGAGTGATAATGAACATCGGAAGCTCTCGAGCTTTATTCTCCGTGACAACGGAACCATGAACCCTGCTATTGTGGGTAAGAGCGTTGAAACCGTTGCCAAGCTCGCAGGGCTCACCAATGTACCCCCTACGGCACGCATCTTGGTGGCGAAAGAAACCGGTGTTGGTAAGGGCTATCCCTACTCCAGTGAAAAGCTGGGACTCATCCTAGCCTTCTTCGTGGAAAATGATGAAGAGGCTGTCATGCGTCGCTGTGTGGAAATCTTGGAGTGGGAAGGGGCTGGTCATACCTTCTCCGTGCACGCAGAGGACGAGGCAGTGGTGAAACGTTTTGCGGCCGCAGTTCCTGCCAGCCGTGTTCTGGTGAACACACCTTCTGCTTTGGGCGGTATCGGTGCAACCACTTGTCTCTTCCCAGCGCTGACTTTAGGTTGTGGTTCCGTTGGTGGTTCCTCATCCTCAAACAACATTGGTCCCTTGGATCTCATCAACATCAAGCGAGTGGCTTGGGGTGTCAAGGAAATCGAGGATATTCGAGCAGGAAGTACCCCCTCGAATTATGCAACCAGCGGTGGATCTGGCAGCGGCTCTTCCTATCAGGTCGATGTGGGTATGATGGACGAATTGGTTCGCCAGATTATGGGGAGACTTAGCTTATGAGTACGCCGAGCGTTGCGGGCGTGGTGCTAAACCCGGCAGAGGTTTTGCAGCAACAGATCCTTCCGAAAGCCTTTATGGCAGAGGAAGCGGAAGGTTTGGGGTCGGAAAAGGTGAAAAGTGTATTGGATGCTGGAAAAAAGAGCCAACGTAAGCCACAGTCCGGAGCAGAAAAATCATCGTTAGGACAGGGAGAACAGGCCGCAGCAGCGCCCACAAAACCCGAAGTGACTGATAAAAACGAAAAAGAAGTCAAGCAGGAAAGCACAAGCGGTGAACCGGCAAATAGTGAAAAATCCATGAAAAAGCAAGATTCCCTTACGCAAGCAGCAGAGGAACCCAAACAAGAAACCAATATTTTAAGGAGGAACACAAAAATGGCAAACACAAATGCACTTGGTATGGTTGAAACAAAGGGACTGGTTGGCGCAATTGAGGCTGCTGACGCAATGGTAAAGGCAGCAAATGTTCAACTCGTGGGCAAGGAACAGGTCGGCGGCGGCTTGGTCACCGTCATGGTTCGTGGCGACGTTGGTGCCGTTAAGGCTGCAACGGATGCGGGTGCTGCAGCAGCAGAAAAGGTTGGTGAACTGCTCTCTGTGCATGTCATCCCCCGCCCCCATGCCGAGGTCGATGGCATTCTGCCTCACAGATCCGGCGAATACGACAAGGCGTAAGCTATGGCGCTGCTGACCGAAGAACTCGTCCGACAGATGTCCAA
>CAYQRI010000031.1:0-17303 GCA_964420085.1 uncultured Ruminiclostridium sp. | reverse complement strand
TTCGGTCTCACGGGCACCGGCTATTTTGATATGGTTGCCTATGAGAAGTTCAATACCGGCGTGATGTATGACTATATCCCCTCTGAGGAAGACTTGGCACAGGGCTTTGCCGGTCTGCCGGAAATCTAAAGGAACTCTTTAAAAAATGCCGTAGGATTTTTGAAGTCCTACGGCATCTTTTATATTCTCAATGATACCGAATGGTTCAATGAAATTCCACGTTTTGTTGTAGGGGACGATGCCCACATCGTCCCTCATATTGCAAGATGTCCATATGGAATGATTGGTATAAACAAATGTTTGATTATACCAATCGCACACCTATGATTATCGTAATTGATAAACGTGAAGGCGGGACGATGTGGGCATCGTCCCCTACGTCGACCACATCAGGTGAATGGTATTCATCGTATCGTTGTAACTATAAAATAGCTTTTTGTTTGCATCCCATGGGATGCCGGCTTGGGCGGCAGCGGCTTGGAACACGGCGAAATAATCTCCGTTTTTCAGCAGGGAGCGCAGAGCGGTAGAATAGCTTTCCGCAGAGAAGCGGAGGGACAGCTCGTCTTCTCCTGCGCCTATGGCACGGGCAAGCGGGGCAAGGAAGGACTGTGGCGTATAGGTATCGAAATACAGCCCGTTGTGACGATAATAGCTGTAGCTCTCGTCGGTGCAGTCCGGCACCGGAACCATGCTGCTGATTTGATGTGTTTGGAGCAAATCGGCGGTGGTGATGCAAAAGTAGTCATAGGAGATGCCATCGGAAGCACTGCCGTCCGTCATTTGCGGATCACCCCAGGTGGGGTCCAGCCAGCAGGGCACGCCGTCGGGCCAGACCAAATTCCATGCGTGGGCAACGCCACCCGCCTCGCCGCTGATGATGGTGCAGTCGATGCCCAGACGATTGAGGAGATATTGTGCGGTTTTCGCATAGCAGCCGCAAAGCCCTTTGCCGTCTAGGATGACATTCAACATGGAATTGCTGTCTAAGTCTGCATAGTCTGTGTGCTCTATGATATAACGGTAGACCGCCATGACCTTATCGTAGTCACTGGCACCTGCTGTAAGGGTGCTTAAAAACTCGGTGCAGAAGCGATCCACCTGCTGCTGTGTCCTGTCCCGTTCGTCCCGTCCCATGAGATAGGTGGGGCGATAGACCGCCGCCGTGGGCTTATCCATAAACAGCGTGGTTTCAATGCTGCCTGTGCCAGAGAACCAAAATAGCTCTGGATAATCCCGCTCAATGGCTTGGATGACCGCCTCCAGCTGGACGGGATCGGGATACAAATTCACGATTTCCTCTTGCTGGGCGTAGAGACCCTCCAAGAGCTGGTCATAGAGATATTGCGACGCAGGGGAAAGCTGATTTTTATAATAACGAAAGCCATCCGATTTCCCCACATAATCCGTGGGCGGCGTCGGAGCCGAGAGCATGGAGGGAACGCCACAGCCTGTCAGGAGTAGGAGCAGCAGACAGAAGATAGAGATACGACGCACCGAAAAACCTCCTTTTTGATGGGGGGAGTAGGGGAGAGACCCTATAGGTGTCCCTTGTTATTGAGCGTTTCGAGCAACGCCCCAATCTTTTCGTCCACACGGGCGACCTCTCGTTCCAATTCAGCGGCGGAAAGCCGAAGGACACCGGCACGCAGAGCGGTGAGCTGAATCAGATTGTCGGAGGTGGCGACACGGACGGCATAATTTCGTCCGATTTCCGTCACAAGCCGTTCGATAAACAGGTCGCAGGTTTCGTCCTCCTTGGTATAGACCACCTGAATGTGGTTGTAGTCAAACCGACTGCCTTCGTTGCCTTTTTTCTTGTAGCCGTCAAAGACCAAAACCAACCGGCAGCCTTGATAGCCGCTGTAGTTGCTCAGAATATCCATCAGGCGACTGCGGGCGGCATCTAGGTTGCCGTCGGCAAGCTCCCGCAATTCCTGCCAAGCGAAAATCATATTATAGCCATCCACGATCAGATACTGCTGCTTCGGTGGCTGGATGCTGCGCTTTGGCAGAGCGGTAGGAGTGCGGGTGGAAAACTGATATTCCCTGTGGCGGATGGGACCGAACTCCCGCAGGAAGATTTCCTCCAGCTCCTTTTCGTCGATATCAAGGGTTCGTCTGCGTGGACGGGCGGCGGGGGTATCCGTCTGCTGCGGCTTCAGGCAGGAGTCCAAATGCATATAGCTTGGCACCTCGTTCCACTTCACAGAGAAGCCTGCACCGTGGGCGCAAAAGACGGAATCGGGGGTGTGGGGCAAATCCCGCTCTGGTTCATAGCCCTTGTCTGCAACCACCTGCTTTTCGTTGTGGCAGGGGGCAAAGCCGTGGAAGGCGCAGGAGAAGCTTCCACGCCCTTTGGTGTAGGCGGCAAGCAGGAGGGGATACTCCTTCATGAGCGAAACGGGGGCGGTGCCTGTGAGCGTGGCGGTTTCTCCGTCCGTTTCGGGGGCAGAGAAGGTGGCGGACATTCCTTGCAGGTCACTGATCGCCCTTCCCAGATTGGCGGAGGGGAGAGTGAGTGTGAAGGCATAAAATGGCTCGAGCAGCACACTTTGTGCCTGCATCAGCCCCTGCCGTACGGCTCGATAGGTCGCCTGTCGGAAGTCGCCGCCCTCGGTGTGCTTGGGGTGAGCCTTGCCTGACATCAGGGTCAGCTTCATGTCGGTGATGGGGGAGCCGGTGAGCACGCCCAGATGGGTGCGCTCCTCCAAATGCGTGAGAATGAGCCGTTGCCAGTTGACGTCCAGAGCATCGGTGCTGCATTGCGTGTCGAACACCAGACCGCTGCCCGCTTCGAGCGGCTCCAGCAGCAGATGTACCTCGGCATAGTGGCGGAGGGGTTCAAAATGTCCCACACCCTCGACAGGGGCACGGATGGTTTCCTTGTATAAAATCCGTCCCGTATCGACACGCACCTCGACACCGAAGCGGTCGGCAATCAAGCTTTTTAGGATTTCAATTTGAACCTGTCCCATCAAGCGTGCGTGGATTTCCCCCGATGCCTCATCCCAAACCAGATGAAGCTGAGGGTCCTCCTCCTCCAAAAGACGGAGCTTAGGCAGAAGCGTGCGTGGGTCGCAGTCCTTGGGCAGAACCAAACGATAGGTCAAAACAGGCTCCAAAAGGGGAGGCGGTGCCGGTGGCTCCGCCCCCAAGCCCTGCCCGGGGAAGGTCGCCGACAGTCCGACCACGGCACAGACCTCTCCGGCACCGACGGTCTGCACGGCTTGAAATTTTTCTCCCGCATAGAGGCGAAGCTGTGTGATTTTTTCTTCCAGCGGTTCTTCTCCGGAGAGCGGGAGATAAGAGAGTGCCGTGCGGACAGAAAGCGTACCGCCTGTGACCTTGAGATAGGTCAGGCGCACGCCCTGTGGGTCACGGGCAATTTTGTAAACCCGTCCCGAAAAGTCCTCTGCGGGATAGACGGGCGCTTCGGTGTACTGCGTCAGTCCGTCTAAAAATGCTTCGATGCCGTTCATCTGCAACGCAGAGCCGAAAAAGCAGGGAAAGAGCCGACCTAAGCGGATCAGACCAGAAATATCCAGCGGAGAAAGGGTGTTTTTCTCCAAATACCGCTCCAAAAGGGCTTCGTCCCGCAGGGCAATCTGCTCCATAAAATCCGTCGAACGGGTGGAGAAATTCAGACAGCCCTCGTCTAAGTGACGGCACAAATTTTCCATGAGTGCGGCTTCACCCTTGGTGGGGAGATCCATTTTCGTGACGAAAACAAAGGTCGGAATCTCATTGCGCCGCAGGAGCTTCCACAGTGTTTGCGTGTGTGCCTGCACGCCGTCGGTTCCGCTGATGACCAAAATGGCATAGTCTAAAATTTGCAGCGTGCGTTCCATCTCGGCGGCAAAGTCCACATGACCGGGTGTGTCGAGAAGGGTCACGGAGAGGGTATCCGTTTCAAATTGTGCCTGCTTGGAAAAGATGGTAATCCCACGGCTGCGTTCTAAGGTATGGGTATCCAAAAAGGAATCTCGATGGTCAACCCGACCCAAACGCTGGATGGCACCTGCAGCATAGAGCAGGGCTTCGGAAAGGGTGGTCTTTCCTGCATCAACGTGCGCCAAGATTCCAACCACAAGCTTTTTCATAGTAAAACCTCATCAAATGGGGGATGTAGGATCATGATAAATACGTTACTTTGATTATAGCACAGTACAGAGAGGAATACAGCCTTCTTACCATTTTTGGCACGGAAATTGATTTTGCGGCGGAGCGCACCCCTCGTCTCACCCTGAGCGAAGCCCGCTGTGTTTCCTTCGGGCACATAAGTATATAAACAAACCAACATAGGGACACGAAATGAACAGCGGTCGTTAACCGCAAAAAGCAAGAGGGCTCTTGGTGGGGAAGTCCCGCCGAGAGTCCTCTTGCTTTTATGGGAAGAAGCGTTATCGCTCTTGCATCACACTCATGTAGGCAGGACGGATGATTTTTCCCGCACCCACCAGCTCCTCGATACGGTGGGCACTCCAGCCAACGATACGGGCAATGGAAAA
Source organism: uncultured Ruminiclostridium sp. (assembly GCA_964420085.1). Classification (GTDB taxonomy): domain Bacteria; phylum Bacillota; class Clostridia; order Oscillospirales; family Oscillospiraceae; genus Evtepia. The sequence continues at coordinate 12,792 of CAYQRI010000031.1, read as the reverse complement.
CAGGGGGGTATACAGCTCCATCGGAATGTCCAACAGCTCATAGAGGAAGCCGCTATACAGGTCGATGTTGGGGCTGACACCCTTAAAAATCGGACGGGATTGGGCAATCAGACGGGGTGCCATATCCTCAATGCCGGTGTAGAGATTCAGGTCATCCACCCGCCCCTTGGCTCGTGCCAAATCCTTCACGAAGGTTTTGAGAATTTCCTCTCTGGGGTCGGAAATGGAATAGACGGCGTGTCCCATGCCATAGATGAGACCTGTACGGTCGAAGGCCTCCTTGTTCAGCAGCTTTTGCAGATGATAGCAAACCTCGTCGGGATCGGTCCAGTCGTGCAGGCATCGCTTCAGATCCTGAATCATCTCGATGACCTTGATGTTGGCACCGCCGTGGCGTGGTCCCTTCAGGGAGGAGAGGGCAGCGGCGACGGTGGAATAGGTATCCGAGCCGGAGGAGGTGACCACCCGTGTGGTGAAGGTGGAGTTATTACCGCCGCCATGCTCCATATGTAAAATCAAAGCAATGTCCAGCGCCTTTGCCTCCAGCTGCGTGTAGGAACGATCGGGACGCAGCATTTGCAGGATGTTCTCTGCGGTAGAGAGCTTCGGATCGGGGCGGTGGATGTACATACTCTCGTCATTTTCGTAATGGTTATAGGCGTGGTAGGCATAGACGGCGAGCATGGGGAATTCGGAGATCAGGCGGATACACTGGCGGATGCTGTTATCCAGACCGCCGGTGACCTGCTTGTCATAGCTGGCCAAGGTCAGCACGCTGCGTGTGAGACTGTTCATAATGTCCTTAGAGGGTGCCTTCATGATGACATCTCGTGTAAAATTGGTGGGCAGGGTGCGGCAGCTGCTGAGGATATTCATAAATTCCGCAAGCTGCTCTGTGGTGGGCATTTCGCCAAAGAGCAGCAGATAGGAAATCTTTTCAAATCCAAACTCATTGGGTGCAAGGGAGGAAATCAGACTCTTGACATTATAGCCACGATACCACAGCTCGCCTTCACAAGGCACACGATGTCCATCCACTTTTTTAAATGAAACAATTTTTGAAATATTGGTCAGGCCCGTCAAGACACCGATGCCGTTTTGATCTCGTAAGCCACGGTTGACTCCGTATTCCTGATAAAGAGAATTTGGAATGGCGTCATGTTTACGGCAAAGCTCCTGCTGTTCGGCAGAATATGTGATCAAGTCACGAGTGTTCATGGAGTTCCCTCACTTTCTTAGATTTGAAACGCAGCCTTTCTTTGGCGTGGTGCGTGCAAAAAAGCATGACACAAAAGTAGAAAATGCATAAGTTCGTTTGCAAAGTGTCACTTCATTCTATTGTTATGGGATTATAACAACAGGAAAAGATAAAGTCAAGTATGCAAATGTGTATAATCCATTAAGAAACTATGACGTATCAATCGGGAGAACAGAATGAACAAAAGTGGATATTGCACTGATTTTGAGGAGATGCGGCAGGAAACCCTTGGAATTTCATAAAATTCCAAGGGTTTTTTCTGAAAAAATTGTTCATTCAAGAAAAAAGAATCAAAATAAGAAAGGAGTGGGCGCCTCAGTAGCCAAGATTTTCTCCAATGACAAGAACCTCAGATTCTCCCACGCCGTTCATATTTCGCCACAAAACCGAAAGTCCACGGCAGATTCGTTCGGGACTTTTGCAGTTATAGCACTTCAATTTTTCGCCTAAGGCGCAGGGCGTTTTGCGTTGCAGACGGCGGGCGTTGAGGGGGGCAGCAACATTTCTGGCACGGAATAGAGCCGCTTCATAGGTTGGAGCAAGCTTATTGATGCCCACCACGAAGCAGACTCGTTCTCTGCCATAGAGAGAGGCGGCAATGCGGTTGCCGTTGCCGTCTATGTTGATGAGCTCGCCGGTTTCCGCCATGGCGTTTACGCTTGTCAGATAAACCTGTGCCTGCCCTGCCTTGTGCAGAGTCTCCTCGCCGGGGGCTTCCCACGCCCAAAACACTTGGTTATGTGCCGAAAGACGGTCATAGACTCCCATATCCCGAAGGGTCATGCTGCCGCCGATGCCGACGGTTTTTCCGTCAATTGTACGGTCTAAATAGTCGGCAGCCTCCCGGGCTGTTTCAAAGTAGCGGTAGGAAAAGCCTGCCGCTTCCAGATTTTGCTGTAAGGTGAGAAGCTCCATAGAAATCCTCCTTAAAGGCTGACAGGGAGTGAGAAGCGCTTGCAGTATTCGTCATAATACCGGTAGAAGCTTTCGGAATGCACCTGCCGCAGACTGTTGATGTATTCGTGGGGATCAAAGGAGTCCGACTCCATCTCGATCAAAGCAAGGGCAATGTTGGAGCAGTGGTCGGAAATGCGTTCGTAGTCGGTCAGCAGGTCGTTGAACACAAAGCCTTGCTCCAGCCTGCAAATACCACGCTGCAAGCGATCCACATGGTGCAGCTTCATTTCGTCGCAGAGATCGTCGATCAGCTCCTCCAACGGCTCAATGTGATAGGCCAGCTCCAAGTCGCTGGTGATAAAAGCGGCAATGGCATTATGGGCGATTTCGTTGACCGCCGAAAACATGACGTGCAGCTCCTCTTGGGCAGCGGAGGAAAAGACGATATTCTTTTCGTGGATCTCCTTGGCACATTCCGCAATGTTCATCGCATGGTCAGAAATTCGCTCCACATCACCGATGGTGTGTAAGAATTTACGGATATCTTTATTTTGACGATCCGTCAGCTCCTTGGCTGTGATTTTGATCAGGTAACTGCCCAGCTTATCCTCGTAGCGATCCACCACATCCTCACGCTGAGAGACCAGATTGAAATTCTTTTCGCTGTATTCCCGCAGCAGATAGAAGGCATCCTCGATGTTTGCCTTTGCTTCGAGCGCCATATTGCAGAGCGCCTCACGGCTCTGCTCGATGGCCAAGGCGGGATGCTCCACAAAGCGGGCTTCCAAACGGGCAAAATCTTCCTTTTCCTTGCCCAATTCCTCGGTATCCTTGAAAAAAGTGCAAATCTGCTTTTCAATCAGACCAATGAAGGGTGTGAGGACGATGACTGTAGCAAGGCGGAACAGGGTGTTCAGCAAGGCGATGGTCACGGTGGTCATGGGCATATCCATAAAGGAAAAATGCGCCACGAGATTGACACTATAGAAAATAAGGCTCCAGATCATGGTACCCAAAACATCAATGAGTAAGTAGACAAAGGCCGTCCGCTTTCCGTTGACATTGGCGCCCAGAGAGGACAGCAGCACGGGCATAGCGGCACCGATGGCGATGCCCATGATGAGCGGGAAGGAGACAGCAAAGGTCATAACCCCTGTTGCCGCCAAGGCCTGCAAAATACCGACAGCGGCGGAAGCACTTTGCAATATGCTGGTGAAAATCAGTCCGACTAAAATGCCCAAAAGAGGGTTAGAGAAGGTGGTCAGCAGGTCTAAAAAAGGCTCACTTTCCCGCAGGGGAGAGACAGCGGCACTCATTTCCTGCATACCGAACATCAGCACGGCAAAGCCCATGAGGATATCACCGATATGCCGCTTGCTCTGCTTTTTGGAAAACATCCGAAGCACGATGCCGATGACCGCCACAATGCCGGTCAGTGTGGAGGTAGAGAGCAGAGAGACCCAGCCGGAGCCACCCTCCAAGGCAGAAAGGCAGATGACCCAGCCTGTGACGCTGGTGCCCAAAATGGCACCCATGATGATACCGATGGCTTGCTTGACATTCATGACACCGGAGTTGACAAAGCCTACCACCATGACTGAGGTCGCAGAGGAGGATTGAATAATAGCGGTGACACCTGTGCCGAGCAGAACCCCCTTCACGGGGCTGCCGGATAGCTTATAGAGCACCAGCTCCAATTTGTTGCCTGCTACTTTCTTCAGTCCGTCCCCCATGAGGGTCATGCCAAAAAGAAAGAGGGCTACGCCACTGAGTAGGGCAATCAGATTCGAAATACCCAGTTTCACTCACACTCCTTTTCTTCCAATACAAGATTCACACAGTACTATAAAAAAGAAAGGTTAAATCTAACTAAGGTTTTCTGTTAAATTTATGTAAAGTGGGACGAATTTGTATTCTTCGACAAAAAAAGAGAAAAAAGACCCTCTGTTTTATGACTTTTTCAGTGCGCAGAAAAGAGCGGTCGTCTAACCTTCCATCGAGAGGAAGCATGGATGGCACACCATAGAAGAAATTGCTTGATAAAAGTTATATGCATCCAAAGAACCGCATAGCATAAAGTCACATGGATGCTCACAAGAGGAATTTGGAGGGAGCGAGTATGAATAGCACGACAAGCCTTTATCAGGATATTGCAACCAGAACGGCAGGGGATATTTACATTGGGGTGGTGGGACCTGCCCGCACGGGAAAATCCACCTTTATCAAACGCTTCATGGAAACCATGGTGCTGCCGAATATAGCGGACACCTATCGGAAGGAGCGAGCCAGAGACGAACTGCCGCAAAGCGGCTCGGGACGGACAATTATGACGGCAGAGCCTAAGTTTGTGCCGGAGGAAGCGGTGGAAATTGCGATGGAGGGCGGTGGCTCCTTTTCCGTGCGGCTGATTGACTGCGTGGGTTATATGGTGCCGGGTGCGGTGGGGCAATTAGAGGACGATGTGCCGCGCATGGTACATACGCCGTGGTTTCCGCAGGAAATCCCGATGGCGGAGGCGGCGGAAATCGGGACGAGAAAGGTCATTGCAGAGCATTCCACCATTGGCATTGTGCTCACGACGGACGGCACAGTCACGGAGCTGCCCCGTGACGCCTATTTGGAAGCAGAGGAACGGGTGATTACCGAGCTGAAGGAGCTGGGAAAGCCATTTTTGATTCTCCTGAACTCTGCCCGCCCGGAATCGGATACCGCCCAAAGCCTGCGCACGGAGCTGGCGGAGCGCTATGATGTGACCTGCATGGCGGTGAACTGTCTGGAGCTGAGCCAAAAGGCGGTGACAGATATCATCCGTTCTGTGCTGTATGAATTCCCGTTGGAGGAATTGCAGATCTTTTTGCCGGAATGGGTGGACGCCTTGGAGGCGGGGCACCCCATAAAGGGTGACGTATACGATGCCATTCGTCAGGCCATGGGGGAGCTGCACCGTATTCGGGATGTCCGCCCCGTGGTGGAGACAATCGGAGGGTGCAGCCGCTTTAGTGACGTCGGTGTGACGGAAATGCAGCTGGGAAGCGGCTGCTGTAAGGCAAGGCTGAATCTGCCGCGCGCTCTTTTTTATGAAACCATGTCGGAAAAGACGGGCTTCCCGGTGCGGGATGACGGAGAATTGATGCGCCTTCTTTCGGAGCTTGCGGGCTTAAAGAACGAATATGAGAAGGTAGCGGTGGCGATGGAGGAGGTTCGGGCGACCGGCTATGGCGTTGTGATTCCCGATGCCGGGGAGCTTTCCTTGGAGGAGCCGGAAATTCTGAAGCAGGGCGGGCGCTATGGGGTGCGGCTGCGTGCCAAGGCGCCGAGCATCCACATGGTGCGTGCAGATATTCGGGCGGAGGTTTCTCCGATTGTGGGGAGCGAAAAGCAGTCCGAGGAAATGCTTCACTTTCTGCTGGAGGAATTTGAAGGAGACCCGGAAAAAATTTGGGAATCCAATATTTTCGGACGCTCCTTCCATGACCTCATCAACGAGGATTTGACCACAAAGCTCAAGAATATGCCCGAGGATGCCAGGGAAAAGCTGCGTGAAACCTTGGAGAAAATCATCAACGAAGGCTCGGGTGGTCTGATTTGCATTATATTATAAGGTAAGGCTGATTCTTAGCGGAACAGGACTGTCTCGCCATACCTCTCAGGGAATGGTAAGACAGTCCTGTTTTCGCTTCTCCCGTCTTGTCAAATGCGGGAGAACGGGATAAAAGGATTGCTTTTTTCGTGTGGCACACATATAATAAAATAAACAAAATAAAAGCATCGCCGCCCTTGCGTGGAGCGATGCATATACCGACCACACAGGAAAGAAGGTGCAGACCGTGATTCTTACAATCGATATCGGAAATACAACCATGACCATAGGGTTATATACGCAGGAGGGCAAGCTGTCGTTTCGGGGTTCCATTAAGACCGACCGAAATAAAACCAGAGACCAAATTGCCATCGACGTTTTGGATATATTTCGGCTTTACGAAGCCAATATCCATTGCGTGACAGGGGCGGTCATTTCCAGCGTGGTGCCGCCCATGACCGCCGCTATGGCGGACGCTGTGCGGCAGCTCAGCGGCGTGACACCGATGATCGTGGGACCGGGCGTCAAAACCGGCATGAATATTCTGGCAGAGGTGCATAATCAGCTCGGTTCAGATATCGTCGCCTCTGCGGTCTCCGCACTGCAAAAATACCCCGCACCGATCATTGTCATCGATATGGGCACCGCAACCACAATGTCCTATTTGGGGAAAAATACCTACGAGGGCTGTATCATCATTCCCGGGGTTCGTATTGCGGTGGAGGCACTCTCCGGCAGAGCCGCAGAGCTGCCCCATATTTCGATTGAGGAGCCACCCTCTATTTTTGGCCGCAGTACCATTGATGCCATGCGTTCCGGTGTCCTCTATGGCAACGCCGCCATGCTCGACAGCATGATCCAGCGGATGGAGGAGGCGGCGAAGCCGGCGGCGACTGTAGTCATGACCGGCGGCAACGCAAACCTCATTCGGAAATTCTGCAAGCGAGAGATTTTGCATGATGAGAATTTGATTATCGATGGATTATATTATCTTTATCAGAAAAATCAAGACAGAAGAAAACGGAAATTCGACTGAATTTTTATACCAAAAAGCTGACAGTTTTTACAGCCTGTCGGCTTTTTCTTTTCTTTTTTTGAAAGTCACAAAGAAAAATAGTTCAAAATAGATATTTTCGGTGACGTTGCTATTGCAAATCTGCAAGTTTGAAACTATAATGTGTCATTAAGGATTAATTATTATTACATAGAATATACGGGAGGCCTGCATTATGAAAGAACTATCTACGCTTGCGCAGTCTGTCCATGCGTCCACCACCATTGCCATCGACACAAAGCTGAGACAGAAGAAAGCGGAGGGCATTGACGTCATCGGTTTTGGCGTGGGAGAACCGGATTTTCCCACACCTGAAAATATCAAGCAGGCTGGTATCCGTGCAATCGAGGAAAATAAAACCAGATATACCCCCACCGCAGGTACCTTGGAGCTGCGGAACGCCATTTGCGACTGGATGCAACGGGAATGGCAGGTTGCCTATACCCCCGATGAAATCGTGGTCAACGGCGGTGCCAAGCATATTTTATATGTTGTCTTAAAAACCCTGCTTAACCCCGGCGATGAGGTCATTCTGCCCGTCCCGTATTGGGTGAGCTACTATGAGCTGATTCATATGGTGGGTGCCGTGCCCGTGCTGCTGGAAACCACAGAGGAATCCGGCTTTAAAATCAGCGGCGAACAGCTCAAAGCCGCCATTACCCCCAAGACCAAGGTGCTGATCCTGAATAGCCCCGGCAACCCCACCGGCATGATGTACGACAGAGCGCACTTGGAGGAAATTGCCAAGGTCTGCGTGGAGGAAGATATCTATGTCATTGCCGATGAAATCTATGGCAAGCTCGTGTTCGACGGCAGGGAGTTTGTCTCCTTCCCCTCCTTGGGTGAGGACGTGAAGGAACACACCATTTTGGTCAACGGCGTTTCCAAGTCCTATGCCATGACCGGCTGGAGAATTGGCTTCGCCGCCGGCAGTAAGAAGATTGTCAAAATCGTCAGCAACTACCTCAGCCATTCCACCTCCGGCACCAGCTCGATTTGTCAGGCGGCGGCTGTGGAAGCGTTTTCCGGTCCGCAGGATGCTGTCGAGGCGATGCGGAAGGAATTTGAAGTCCGCCGGGATTACCTCTATGAACGCATGAGTAAGCTGCCCTTTGTGCATCCGGTGCGTTCCGAGGCAACCTTCTATATGCTGATGAATTTGGAAAAGCTGATCGGCAAGACGCTGTATGGTGTGAAAATCAAGGACGCCGATGACTTTGCGGATGTGTTTTTGGAGGAGGGTCTGGTTGCTGTGGTATCCTGCACCGGCTTTGGCTCTCCAAACTATGTCCGCTGGTCCTTTGCGGCCTCTCACGAAACCATCAAAAAGGGCTTGGATCGACTGGAAGCCTTTTTGAAGGGTGCGGGACTGGAAGAAGAATAAATAAGAAGGGGCGTGTTACAGAAAGCAAATTCTGCAACACGCCCTTTTTATATGGATGGTTAGTCTGTTCTTTTGTCGCCCCAGAAGAACAGGGCAACGGTTCCCGGCCCCGTGTGACTGCCGATGGTGGTGCCGATGTTATTGATGAGAACACGCCCCTTCAGGTTCGGGAAACGTGCTTCGACAAGGTCGGCAACCTTTCTTGCATCCTCCAGACAGTTCGAGTGGGAGATAAAGCATTTTTCTGCATATGCAAGCCCACCCGTAGCGTGCTGCTCCATGCAGTCTACAATGGTGTGTATGACCTTATTCTTTCCCCGCAGCTTTTTCCGCACGACCAGATACCCACCTGCGTCCATGTTGAGCAGGGGACAGATGCCGATCATATTGCCGACAAAACCGCTGGTTTTGGAGATACGCCCCCCTCTGACATAGGAGGACAAATCGGTGGAAAAGAACCAGTGGTGCAGCTCTAATTTATGCAGCTCAATCCAAGTATACAAATCGGCAATGCCCATGCCGTCGGCACGCAATGCGGCGAGCGTATCCATGATGAGACCATAGCCTGAGGAAGCCCCGAGGGAATCCACCAGATAGATGGTTTGATTGGGATATTTTTCTGCCAGACTCTCCTTGGCAATGTTGGCGGAATTGATGACACCTGTCAGACCGGAGGACAGGCAGACGTGCAGGATGTCTTTTCCCTCCTGCAAAAGCGTTTCAAAATACGCTTCAAATTCATCGGCATTGACCTGAAAGGTTTTGGTGCTTGCGCCGTTTTTCATTGCATCATAAAATGTGGGGAAGGGGATGGATTGCCCCAAATCATCCGGATAGGTGGTTCCATCCAGTTCGAAGTGGAAGCAGGTGTAGGGGATATCTTGCGCTGCAAAGTGTTCGGCGGATAAATCAGCCGTAGAGCAGCAGCTGATGATGTAATCGTGATTCATAATAGAACCTCCTGTGTCGTTATGGTCGGTTCGTCTGGAGCCGACAAGACGTTCTGTTGTATATTATTGCTTGCTTCTGATATTATATAATAAATGTACCACTAAATCGCATTAGATTCAATCGTAAAATGTAAAATGAAAGCAAAAGAAAAACGATGCGCTGCGGCGGCGTCTGTTGTGCGGCTTTGCGCCGCCTTGCATTGAGAAAAAGAGTATGCTATAGTAGCTTTGACTTAGGAAATTTAAAATAGAAGGTTGTGACAGGATGAAGGATACCTATGAAAATCCTCTGGCGGCTCGTTATGCCAGCCGAGAAATGCTCTATATTTTCTCTCCCGATAAAAAATTTACCACTTGGCGTCGCTTATGGATTGCGCTGGCTCGTGCAGAAATGGATTTGGGTCTGCCCATTACGCCCGAACAGATTGCCGAATTGGAGCGGGAAAAGGAACATATCGACTATGCCCTTGCCGCACAAAAGGAAAAGGAGCTGCGGCATGATGTCATGGCTCATATCCACGCCTACGGCGCATACTGCCCCAACGCTATGCCTATCCTTCACTTGGGTGCCACAAGCTGTTATGTGGGAGATAATACGGATATCATCTTAATGCGTGAAGGCATGGAACTCATTCGAACCAAGCTCGTGCGAATTTTGGCCGCCTTGGGGAAATTTGCGGACCAATACAAGGCGCTGCCCACCTTGGGCTATACGCATTATCAGGCGGCACAGATGGTCACCGTCGGCAAGCGTGCCACGCTTTGGATGAATGAGCTGCTGATGGACTTGGAGGAGTTGGAGTACCGGTTGTCCGGATTGAAGCTTCTGGGCTGTAAGGGCACCACAGGCACACAGGCCAGCTTTTTGGAGCTATTCGGCGGCGACCGTGCCAAGGTGGCAGAGCTGGATCACCGCATTGCTAAGGAAATGGGCTTCAATGCCGTTCAGACGGTGTCCGGTCAGACCTATACCCGCAAGGTAGATGCCGCCGTGTTGTCCACGCTGTCGGGCATTGCCCAATCGGCTCATAAGTTTGCCACCGACCTTCGCCTGCTCTGTCATATGAAGGAAATGGAAGAACCCTTTGAAACGAATCAGGTTGGCTCCTCTGCCATGCCCTATAAGCGAAACCCCATGCGGAGCGAACGCATTTGCAGCTTGGCACGGTATGTCATTGCCGATGCCATGAATCCAGCGATGACGGCGTCGCTCCAGTGGTTTGAGCGCACCTTGGACGACTCCGCCAATAAGCGGATCGCCGTGGCAGAGGCCTTTTTAGCCGTTGATGCAATTTTGAACCTCTATGAAAATGTATCTGCAAACTTAGTTGTCCATCCCAAGGTCATTGAGCGCCGCATCATGGAGGAGCTGCCCTTTATGGCAACAGAAAATATTTTAATGGATGCCGTCAAAAAAGGCGGGGATCGTCAAGCACTGCACGAGCGGATTCGGATGCATTCTTTGGCGGCAGGCAGTCAGGTCAAGGACGAGGGGAAAGCGAACGATCTCTTGGAGCGGATCGCCGCCGACCCTGCCTTCGGCTTGCGTCGTGAAGAACTGCTCGCCCGCTTGCATCCGTCGGATTATATTGGCTGCTGTCCTGAGCAGGTGGAGCGCTTTTTAACACAGGATGTGAAGCCTGTTCTGGAGCGTTATGCCGCTGCGCTGGAGGGACAGAGCACCGAAATCAAGGTGTAATACCTTCAAAAAACCATGCAAACAGCGAGGCTTCTGCAGGGAAAGTCTCGCTGTTTTTTCAAGCGAACCGTCATAGCCGACGATTCGCTTAGCGAGAGCCGTATGAATATGAAAGGGGATGCTTATGCTTTTATCCGCAGAACATATATCGTTAAATTTTGGGCTGAAACAGCTGCTCAGTGATGTGACACTCTATTTAAATGAGGGAGATAAAATCGGCATCATTGGGCGGAATGGCACGGGGAAAAGCAGCTTCCTCCGGGTGCTGGCGGGGGAGCTGTCCCCCGATGAAGGAACCGTGGTCTTCGACCCCAATGTTCAAGTCAGCTTCTTGAGCCAAAATCCAAAAATGGAGGAGAACGCCACTGTTTTGGAACAGGTCTTTGCCCATTATTCTCCCGAGGTGCGGGAGCTTCGGGACTATGAAGCCAAGGCTATGCTGACCCGTTTGGGATTGCCGCAATTTGACCAAAGGGTGGGCACGCTGTCGGGTGGACAGAGAAAACGGCTGGCACTTGCAACTGTGCTGCTTCATCCAGCGGATGTCCTGATTTTGGACGAGCCGACCAACCATTTAGACAGCGAAATGATTTTGTGGCTGGAGGGCTATTTGCAAAAGTTCAACGGCGGACTCATCATGGTCACCCATGACCGTTACTTTTTGGAGCGAGTGGTCAATCGGATTACAGAGCTGTCCCGCTGCCGCATCCGCCACTATGAGGCGAACTATTCCAAGTACTTGGAGCTGAAAAACCAAGAGGAGGAAATGGAGGAGGCCGCCCAGCGGAAGCGTCACTCTATTTTGCGGGTGGAATATCAATGGGTGATGCGTGGCGCACAGGCACGCCGTACAAAAAACAAGGATCGACTCGCCCGCTATGAGGACTTGAAGGCGCAAACTGCACCAGAGGCAGAGCAGACGGTGAAGATGGCAACGCTTTCCAGCCGTTTGGGCAGAAAAACGGTGGAGCTTCATAACGTGAGCAAATACTTTGGAGAGCGCTGTGTCTTGAGCGACTTTTCCTATGATGTGGCACGGGATGACCGCATTGGCATCATCGGGCGAAACGGTGCAGGAAAGTCTACGCTTTTAAATCTCATCAGCGGCAAGCTCACCCCGGATACAGGAACGGTGGATTGGGGCGAAACGGTGCGGATTGGCTACTTCTCCCAAGAGGGGCGAGAAATGGACCTCAACCAACGGGTCTATGACTACATTCACGAGGTGGCGGGTGAGGTCAAAACGAGAGAAGGGAACTTCTCTGCGTCGCAGATGATGGAGCGGTTTTTGTTCTCGACGGAATTGCAGGGGCAAGTCATCGGGAAGCTGAGTGGCGGAGAACGCCGCCGCCTATATTTGCTGTCCATTTTAATGGAGGCGCCGAACATTCTCCTGCTGGACGAGCCGACGAATGACTTGGATGTTCTGACCCTAGCGATTTTGGAGGAGTATTTGGAGACCTTCCCCGGTGCGGTGCTTGCCGTTTCCCATGACCGCTACTTTTTGGATAAGGTGGCGGAGCATATTTTCAAGGTAGGGGCGGACGGAACGGTTCAGCGCTATAACGGTAATTTCTCCGACTATCAGGAAAAGGAGCGGCAAGCGGAAAAACAAGCGGAAAAGACGGAAAAGAAACCGACGATGGGGAAGCCGACCCGTCAGAAAAAGCTGAAATTTTCCTTCAAGGAGCAGTATGAATATGACCACATCGAGGAGGAAATTGCAGAGCTAGAGGATACGCTATCTCAGCTGGAAACAGAAATGGCATCCTGCGGGAGCGATTATGTCAAATTACAGGAGCTGACCGAAAAGCAGGAAACGCTCCAAGCGTCCTTGGAGGAACGGATGGAGCGTTGGGTGTATCTGATGGATTTAGCGGAAAGAATCAGTGCGGAACCGTAGTGGTCTAGGAAAGGGGGACGTGGTAAAAAAGCCACGTCCCCCTTGGGCATCTGTTTGCATTGTACTA
>CAYQRI010000030.1:0-17353 GCA_964420085.1 uncultured Ruminiclostridium sp. | reverse complement strand
GTGATCTTAACGGGCGATGCCGTCTTGGTCTACGAAGGCTTCGTCAAATACTAATTCAATCCTTTCTCTGAAACTTGGCAGGAGGGGCAGCGAAGCGCTGCCCCTCCTGCCAAGTTTATTGCATGAAAAAGGGGGCAGCCACGCTCTGCGTGACCACCCCCTTTTTTCCATTTATTTTATTTCTCGGAAAGGTAGGCATCGATGCTGACTGCTGCACGCTTGCCAGCTCCCATGGCCTTCACCACGGTCTGCGGACCGGTGACAGCGTCGCCGCCTGCAAACACACCGGGACGGCTGGTCTTTCCCGTATCATCGGTGGCGATTCCGCCCCACTTGTCCTTTTCAATGCCGGCGTTGTCCACAACGTCTTCACTGTAAGAGGTACCGGTGGCGATGACAAGGTTATCACACGCCACATCAAAGAAGGTGCCTGTCCCAACGGGTCTGCGGCGACCGGAAGCGTCCGGCTCGCCCAGCTCCATTTTTTCGCACTTGACACCGACCAGAACGCCATCCTTGCCGTAGCACTCTACGGGGTTGGTCAGTTCTCTGATTTCGATGTCTTCCTCTCTGGTATGCTCAATCTCATCCCGACGGGCGGGTGCTTCTGCGATGGTACGACGGTAGACCATAATGGTTTCCGCACCCAAACGTTTTGCACAGCGCACGGCATCCACCGCCACGTTACCGCCGCCGACTACCAGAACACGCTTGGCGTTCCGAATGCTTTCAGGCAGATCATTGACCTTCAGATTGACTGCCGTCAGATAATCGTTGGCAGACCACACACCCTTCAAGCTGGTATCCAGTCCAGCGGGTGTCTGCGGAACATCCGCACCATTGCCGACGAAAACGGCTTCATAACCAGCTGCAAAGAGGCTATCTAGGCTCTTATTCCGATCAATGGCGGTTCCGGTGACGATTTCCACGCCACGCGCCTTCAAGGTTTCGATTTCACGCTCGACAACAGAGGAGGGTAGGACAAACTGCGGAATGCCATAGGTGAGAATACCGCCCACATAGGACAGCTTTTCAAAGATGGTGACATCATAGCCCATGGCGGCAAGGTCTCCTGCACAAGCGATGCCGGCAGGACCGGAACCGATGACAGCCACTCGCTTTCCTTTTTTGGCAACGGAAGCGGCGGTCACTGCGGTGCGGGCTGCGTGCCAATCGGCAACAAACCGCTCCAAGCGACCGATGCCGACCGCCTCGCCCTTGGTTGCCTGCGCACAATTCTTTTCGCACTGCTGCTCCTGCGGGCAAACACGACCGCAGATGGAGGGCATACAGCTTCTAACCGTGGTGATTTGATAGGCTCCTTCAAAGTCGCCTTCTGCGACACGGGCGATAAATTCAGGAATTTGCTGTCCGATGGGGCAGCCAAGGGTGCAGGGCTTTTTGCGGCAGTTCAGGCAACGCATGGCCTCACGCACGGCATCCGCTTCGGTATAGCCCAGTGCAACCTCATCAAAATTGGTGCAACGGACAGCACGGTCCTGCTGGGGCATAGGATTACGTTCTCTCACATTGTTAATCATTTTGCCTGTCCCTCCTTAGGTTCCAGACTGCTGCGTCTGTTGATCAGGCTGTCATAGCGGGCAAGCGCAGCCTTCTCGGAATCCTGATACAGCTTCTCGGCCTGTGTGGGATTCTTCATGGTCAGAGATGCATACCGCACCTCGCCCTTCAGGAAGTTTTTATACTCTCCGTTCGGCTTTGCACTGTCGATCTGTAAGGGGTTCTTCCCCTCTGCTGCCAAACGTGGATCAAAGCGAAGCAGGTTCCAATAGCCAGAGCTGACAGCCTTCTTCATTTCAAGCATCGAGCGGTTCATACCAGACTTAATGCCGTGATTGATACAGGGGGCATAGGCAATGATCAGAGAGGGTCCGTCATAGCTTTCTGCTTCCACCAGAGCCTTCAGCGTCTGGGTCGGATTGGAACCGATGGCAACCTGCGCCACATAGACATTGCCATTGGTCATGGCAATCTGTGCCAAATCCTTTTTGCCAGTGGGCTTACCGCCGGCGGCAAACTGTGCCACCGCACCCGTGGGGGTTGCCTTAGAGGACTGACCGCCCGTATTGGAATAGACCTCGGTATCGAAGACCAAAACGTTAAAGTTTTCGCTGGAGGCAAGGATGTGATCCAAGCCGCCATAGCCGATGTCGTAGGCCCAGCCATCGCCGCCAAAAATCCACATAGAGGGCTTGCCGAGCATATCGGCATTGGCAATAACGTAAGCGGCATCTGGGTTTTCGGGATAGATTTCACACAGGGCGACCAAGGCCTGACCCAAACCTTCGGCATCCTTTGTATTCATCTTCGCAAGCCAAGCACCTGCGGTACCTGCAAATGCACGCTCCTGTGCCAAGCGTTCCACCACGTCCTTCATCGCATTGCGACGGGTACGCAGAGAGACTGCCATGCCATAGCCGAATTCGGCGTTATCTTCAAAGAGGGAGTTTGCCCAAGCAGGACCTCTGCCATTTTCATCGATGACGTAAGGCATACTGGGCACCGAAGCACCCCAAATGGAGGAACAGCCAGTTGCGTTTGCAATGACGGCGTGGTCACCAAACAGCTGGGTCACCAGCTTTGCATAGGGGGTCTCGCCGCAGCCGGGGCAAGCGCCGGAATACTCCAGATACGGACGCAGGAACTGAGAGTTTTTGACGTTCTTATCGGAACCCTTCTGCACGCCCTTCTTCTTGGCATACTCAAAGATTTCCTGATCCTTCTTCATCCGCTCGTCGGCACGCTCCATAGACAGCGCCTTATTTCGTGCGGGACACATCTCCACGCAGGAGCCGCAGGCGGTACAATCCTCAGCAGAGACAGCGACCATAAACTGCATACCCGGTTCACCCTTGCAGTCGATGGTGGTCAGCCCTTCGGCATCCTCGGGCTTCAAAACGAAGGGACGGATGACGGCATGGGGACAAACTGTAGAGCACCAGTTACACTGCGTACAGTTTTCTGCGTGCCAAACGGGGAGATCGACCGCAATGCCGCGTTTTTCGAAGGCCGAGGTACCGGATGGAACCTTGCCGGTGACATAGGGCAGGAAGGCGGAAACGGGCAAGGAATCGCCTTCCAGATTGTTGGTCGGAATCAGGATATTGCGGACATAGTGCTCCTGCTCGTCATTGACGGCATTCAGCTTCAGAACCGCCTTGTCTTCCTCCACAGCGTTTGCCCAAGCGGCAGGTACGGTAACCTCCTTGGCTGCGTTCTGACCGGCCATGACAGCGGCGACGTTCATATCAACGATATTCTGTCCCTTGGTGCCATAGTCGTTCACAATGCCCTGCTTCATATACTCAATGGCATCCTCGGCAGGAATGAGGTCAGCCAGCTTGAAGTAGGCGGACTGGATGATGGTATTGATTCTTCCCTTCAGACCCAAGCCACGAGCGATGTTTACGGCATCGCAGGTGTAGAACTTGATGTTCTTCTGTGCGATGGCACGCTTGATGCCGGCAGGCAGACGGTGCTCCAGCTCCTCACCTTCCCAGTCACAGTTGAGCATAAAGATGCCGCCGGGCTTCACATCCCGCACCATGTCATACTTGCCGATATAGGCAGGGTTGCCGCAAACCACGCAGTCTGCCGCCCCGACATAATAGGAGGAACGGATGGGCTTATCGCCAAAGCGCAGGTGGCTGATGGTCAAGCCGCCGGACTTCTTGGAGTCGTATTGGAAATACGCCTGAACATATTTATTGGTGTGGTCACCGATGATTTTGGAGGTATTTTTCGAAGCACCCACCAGACCGTCGGAGCCGATGCCCCAGAACTTCACGGAAGCCTGTGTGGGGTCGTCAGGCATGGTGAAGTCGCACTTCTCGATGGAAAGGTTTGTCACATCGTCCACAATGCTGACGGTGAAGTGGTTGTGTCCACCCTTTGCCAAATGCTGGAACACGGAATACATATCTGCCGGTGTGGTGTCCTTGGAGGAGAGACCGTAGCGACCGCCGATGATGCGGATGTTGTTCCGACCGGCATCGTTCAAAACAGAAACGATATCCAGATACAACGGCTCACCGAAGGCACCCGGCTCTTTGGTGCGATCCAAGACAGCCAAACGCTGGACACTCTGGGGCAGCTCTGCCAAAAGGTGCTTGGCGGAGAAGGGACGATAGAGGTGAACCTCAAGGATACCGACCTTTTTCCCCTGTGCGGTCATGACATCCACGACCTCCTCCAGAGTGCCGCAGACAGAGCCCATTGCGACCACGACATCCGTGGCATCGGGCGCACCGTAGTAATTGAAGGGCTTATAATTGGTACCCAGCTTTTCGTTAATTTTATTCATATTTCCGACAACGGCATCCAGAATGCGGTCGTAGGAGAGGTTGGAGGCTTCTCTATGCTGGAAGAAGGTCTCGGGCGGCTCGTTGGAGCCACGGTGATAGGGGTGCTGAGGGGTATTTGCCTCTGCACGGAAGCGAGCGACGGCGTCCCAGTCCACCATTTCTTTCAGGTCTTTGTAGTCCCAAGTACGCAATTTCTGAATTTCGTGGGAGGTACGGAATCCGTCGAAGAAGTTGATGAAGGGCATACTGGCCTGCATAGCGGAAAGGTGGGCGACGGGAGCCAAGTCCATAACCTCCTGCGGTGTGCCGGAGGCCAGCATTGCAACGCCGGTACCACGGCAGGCCATCACATCCTGATGGTCACCGAAGATAGACAAGGCGTGGGTAGTCAGCGTACGGGCTGCAACATGGAACACGCCGGGCAGTCCCTCACCGGCCAGCTTATAGAGGTTCGGGATCATCAGCAGAAGTCCCTGCGAAGCGGTGAAGGTGGTGGTAAACGCACCGGTAGACAGCGAGCCGTGCACAGCGCCGGCAGCCCCTGCTTCCGATTCCATCTCAACGATGTTGACACGGGTATCAAAAATATTTCTACGATCCTCATTGGCCCACTCGTCTGCGTGCTCTGCCATGGGAGAGGAGGGGGTAATGGGATAAATGGCGGCAACTTCGGTATACGCATATGCGACATGACCAGCAGCCGCATTGGCATCCATACTCTTAAAAGGTCTCATATCTTTCATTTGTCCGCGCCTCCTTTCTGTGCTGCCATGGCACGAACCTGAACATAAGTATACTCCGGCATGACTCGTGTGGTGATGACACCATTGGGGCAGACATAGGAGCAAATATTACAATCTTCACAGTTGTCGGGGATAATCACGGCACGACCGTCTTCCATGTGAATGATTCCATCGGGGCAGTTTTCGACGCAGTCGCCGCAGCCGATGCAGCTCACCCAGCACAGATTCTTGCGGGTTTCTGGATCATCCTTGGAGGCACAGGGCACCAGCTTTGCGCCCTTGTAAGGCACAATAATCGGCAGCTCCTGAGGACAGACGTGGACACAGGCGGTACAGCCGACGCACTTTTCGTGGTTGATCTTTGCCGTGCCCATAAAAATTTCAATGGCGTCGAAGCGGCAGACCTGGGCACAATCGCCGAAGCCGGCGCAGCCATAGCTGCAATGATAGGGCAGATCCATTTTCACTGCTTCACGGCAGGAGGTAGCGCCTGCCTTGGCATAGACCTCATGGTTGTGCCAGCCTCCGCGGCAACGAATAAAGGCTGTGGTGGGCTTCAGCTTGGTGAGGTCATGGTAGGTATCAACAATGATCTTCTTTCGACAAGCGACGGTGCAGGCCGCACAGCCCACGCACTTTTCATAGTCGATCACAGCACAGTTATCGATGACGGAAATTGCATCTTCTGGACAAGCCTCGACGCAATCGCCGCAGCCAATGCAGCTATAGCCACACAGTCGCAGTGCCTTTTCTTCCTCGTCCTTGTTGGAGCAAGGAACAAAGTTCGACGCATCCTCGGGAACCATGTGGATCAGATTTTGGACACACGCATTGGCACACGCACCACAACCGTTGCACTTTTCTTTATCGAGCTTTACCGTTCCATCTTTGATGGAAAGTGAATCGAAGGTACACGCTGCGACACAGGAGCCTGCCCCTACGCATCCGTAGACACATTCTCCTTCTGCAAAGCCGGACTTTACGGCTTCCTCGCAAGTAGCATATACCTTCAGTCTTGATTTACCGGCAGCACAGCCGGTGCACTTAATGAATGCTGTTTGATGCTGAGCAGGAACAGGGTCTCCCCCGGTCAGTGCCAGAATAGCACGGACATCTTCCTCTGTACACGCCGGACATAGATTTGCGGAACCGCCTTTTGCGATGGCCGCCGCACATTGATCACAGGTAACAAACCCGCAACCTCCACGGCCGGTGCAGTCTCCACCCGGAAGAACTTTCCGGATCTCTTTTTCAAGATTCATTGGCTGCATACTATATCACTTCCTTTGTTTACATTGCGGGAATTCGTTAATTTCCACTGCCATTATGGCTCTAACGCATCCCTTTGTCAACATATTTCATAAAATTTTTTATATTTTTTCCTTCATTTTCCAAGGCGAAAGAGCTTACCTCCGCTTTCCTTCTCTCTTCCGCAAAGTTACCCTTCACTAACATTCCTTCTCTGAATTCTTGACAGTAAAGCTACCAATATGGTATAGTATTCTTGAGTAATTTTAACCTGCGGAGGTAGAAATGCATACGATTTTTTTATCCGGCTACGCCAAGCTCCCAGAGCATACCACCGCCCAAAAGCTATACGATCACCTGGTGCTCGTGGTCACGGCAGATAGACAGTCCGGCACGATTCTGGATGCCGACTGCACCCTCGCCACAGCGCTTGGACAAAGCTTTGTGCGAGATTTGCTGCTCGGATACGATCTCCATCGTGGTGCTATGCCTCTGATTGACGCCCTGAATCAAAGCTATTATGGACATTTGCGCAAATCTCTGCAAACCTGTATCAAGGGTATCTGCCTGCAATACAGCGAAATACACCGCACTGCGTCAAAGCTCTAGGGCACTGTCGATTCGACTCCTATACACCGCCATCGAATCCTCAGTTTCCCGGCAGGACATCGCAAGCACCGCAGGCCAACCCTATCATTATAGTGCGAGGAGGCTCCCCCTATGCTTCTATCAGGAGAAGAAATCAAACGAAATTTAGGCGGTGACATCGTCATCGAGCCGTATCAGGAATCCCAACTCAACCCAAACAGCTATAACCTCCGTCTTTCCGACGAAATCCTTGTTTACGACACCGATATCTTGGATATGAAGGCGATCAATCCCGTGAAGCGTCTGACCATCCCCGAAACAGGACTTCTCTTAGAGCCAAACAAGCTCTATTTGGGCCGCACGCTGGAATATACAAAAACCAATCGGTTTGTCCCCATGCTGGAGGGACGCTCCTCCGTCGGTCGGCTTGGCCTTTATATCCATGTAACGGCCGGCTTCGGCGACGTGGGCTTCGCAGGCTATTGGACACTGGAAATGCATTGTATCCATCCGATCCGAATTTATCCCAACGTCGAAATTTGCCAAATTTATTACCACACCATTCAGGGTGACTATCAGGTCTATAATTCTGGAAAATATCAAAATAACACTGGTGTTCAGCCCAGTATGCTCTATAAGGACTTCGAAAAAAAAGAAAAGTAACCTTATCCCTCTCCTCTCCCCCGCACCTTCTCCCCTACATACACATAAAAAACGACTCCTGACAGTGGTATCCACCGTTAGGAGTCGTTTTTTATCCCTGTGCCGACAGAATGTTACCAAACAGATTGCATCAGCTGCTTTTGAACTTTGTTATTCAGCGCAAAATATTCTCCGACTCGGACTGCAAAAACAATTCCACATATCGGGGATCAAAACGGTTTGCACCCTTGTACATTCTGTTTCATAAAATACCAACGTAAGGCACTTTTTAGAAAGTGTCTTACAAAGCCAAGCCTTGGACTTTCTGAGGTCTATATCAAATAGATCGCATCCATTCAAGGCGACAGGAGAGGAACACCATGACCCAACTTCAACTGATTGCAACACGTTTAAAAAACCCCTCTGTGTTAATTAGTATCGCTTCACAAATCGTAACAATTTTAGTTTTATTCAATATTCATGTTGATTACAATATGATAACCGGCGTAATTGCTGCCATCTCATCCATTTTTGTGGCACTTGGTATTATCTCCAATCCAGACACAAAGGCAAAGGGCTATGGAGACGATATTGCTCTTTGTCCTCACTGCAACAAGGAAACGCAGCACGTTATGGTTGGCGGAGCCATGATTTGCAGTGAATGCGGAGGCTCACCCTCAGCCGCAGATAATACGGCTTCCAAATAAGGTATTTTATTGTCACACATGGACTGTTTTGCTCACAGAATATCTTGCGCCATATAACAGGCGAAAGAGGGGGTTTCTGAAAAAGCCCCCTCTGCGAATTCCTTGTGCAACTTGCCCTTTTTGCTCATTCATAGATACTAAGCCTGAAAGTGCGAAAGAGCTTTGTGGAAAAGACTGCCCCCCTGCTTCGTTAAGGATGCTTCAGAAGCAAATCCATGCACGCAAAGCAACCAGTTTTAAATGAGACTTACATATGAATGATGATCCTTTCAAATAAGGCGCAATAAAAAAGCACCCTATCTTCCAATTTAATCTGCCTGAATCATTCCAACGCCGAGATTGAATTGTGTGGTAATATCCTCCCCGACCACATTATATAAGTTCAAACACTCTATGAATGTATTTTTCACGGTAACGCCCTTTTCAACGGGCTGATACAATCATTTTAAATATTCCATGGCATATCTCCTTGTATACACAAAACGGCAGTGTCGGTAGCTTGAGGTTTTCAAGCACCGGCACTGCCGTTTTTTTAGTTTTTCGGTACTCTCAGCATCTCGCCGGGGTGAATCATATCGAATACCGTCTTGTTGTTGACTCTAGCCAGTTCCGCTGCACTGCATCCATATTTCTGTACAATCAGTCCCCAGCTTTCGTTCTTCACCACTGTATGGGTGATGTAAATCTGATTTTTGGGTACATCGGCAGTTTCACCATTGTGGTCAAAGGTATATGGTACACCGCCAATGTCTATCTGACCTGTGACAGCCTTTCCGTTTTCATAGTACATCCACTTGCCGGAGTCATTCATCATCCAGCCCTATGCAGCATCACTGCTGACTACCAACTCCACGAAACGCTTTAAGACTGCACTGACCTCTGCACGGGTCGCTTCGCCCTGTGGGTCAAGAATTCCATTGCCCTTACCGCTAATCAGTCCGCTCGCAACTGCCCACTGCATTGGAACAACTGCATATTCGGAAACTGCTGTGCCATCAGCGAACTCGGTCAAAGCAGAATGCTTGCTCACATCATAGCCCTTGAACTGTGCGTAACGATAGAGAATAGATGCTATTTGCTCACGGGTAATGTTGTCATTTGGACCATATTTTCCATTACCATAGCCCTTGACAATATCATGACCCTGTGCCCAAGTAACACCATCGTAGTACCATTGTCCTTGTAGTACATCCTCGAAGATGGTACTTGCTGAGATATCAGGGGTTTGCTCCATTCTCCAAAGTACAGTAGCAATCATACCACGGGTGGTAGAAATATATGGGCTAAATGTAGTATCAGAAGTGCCTGCAAACCAACCGTTGTTTACTGCGTCATAAACCGCATCTACAAACCAGTCGGTTTCCTCCACATCTTCAAAAGCAACACCTGTTTGCGGATTCACATGCGTATTGGTTGCTTTGAAGATTACTTTCAAGGTATGGTCTTTTCTTACATTTTCAAAGGTATAGCTTGCCTTTGCACCGATGCTTTTTCCATCTACCAAAACATCGGAAACGGCATAGCCCTTATCAGGCGTAAAGATGAAGGGTTGGTCTTTCCACTCACGAATAGATAAGATACCGTCCGAGCCGCCGTCAGGGGAAATGGAGCCGTTGCCCTCTTTGGTGATTTTAATATCATAGTAGTCATAGGAAGAACCGCCACCGCCACTGCTGTTTCTGCTCCAGTTAGCGGTTAGGGTCACGGCATTTGCAGGCATGGTGAAGGTAGTCCCTGCACTGCTTGCATTTGCAAAGCTGCCCCCATTTGAGCTACTCCAGTGGCTAAAGCTGTAACCACTCTTTGTGCCTGCATTAATACTTACCTTGTCGCCATTCTTGTAACTACCGCTACCGCTTACACCTGTTCCGCCACCATTTAGGGTGAGCTGATAGGTGGTCGCTGTACCTGTATAGGCAATGGCATAGGTTGAGAATTTATCCGCATCAAAGCTCAGAGTATGATAGTTCGTGTCATAGGTTGCGGTCAGTGTTTCTGCCACGCTCTCATGGACACGCACCACAAAGTAATCCTGTTTGTTTTGTAGTGCTGTAGGTACGTCAATGGTAATCTTAAGCTTTTCGTTTGCTGATGGTTGAATGTTACTTTCTGTTCCGTCAACAGTTTTTATAAGCTTTGCATCAAGATAGATACCCACTGTTTGATTACTGATGAGTTTATTAGTTATCAGTGTTTCATCGGGCTTGCTTGCTGTTTTATCCGATACCACAAGCTTGATTTCTGATACCTTATTGACAGGCTCCGTGCCATCAAACATTTCATGTAGATTATCCACTGCAATCGCAGGAGGATTGCCACCACTTTCTACTTCTACCACTGTATCCTTTTTGCCGGAAAGCAGGGTGACATTCTTTGTGGTGCTTGCGGAATTGATGATAATCGTGCTTGTGTTGGTACGTTTGTCTGCACCTGCACCATGCTCCACTACAAGGGTATACACTCCGTAAGGAATGTCAGAAATGGAATAGATTCCGCCTGCTGATGTTGTCACTGCTTTTACAACTGTTTCGGTTGCTGATTTTTTCATGACCTTTACAGTGGCACCGCTAACAGCACCGTTGCCATCTTCAACCTTACCACCAAGGTCACCTGTGTCAAGATTTTCAAAATTCGCTGTCACCGTTACATTTTCCGTAGGCATAGTAAAGGTTGTGTTTGCACTGCTCGCGTTTGCAAAGGTCACACCGTCAGTCGTAGTCCAGTTTTTAAACCGCTGTCCGCTCGGCGGAGTGTTTGCGGTAATGGTTACCGTTTCGCCTGCTGAGGCAGTTGCTTTGTTTGCTGTACCGCCTGTTACCGTTACGGTGTAGGAGGTTGGGACAGCAGCACTCACTACGATATTTGCAACAGCAGAAGTTGTTGTTGCGGTTTTTGTTCCACCGTCACCGTTATCGGTAATTTTGTTTGTTACCACACAGTAGTAATATTTTGTGCCTACTGTTGTGGTTGGTGGGGTGTAGGTTGCAGAGGTTGCAGCGCTAATGGCTGTACCGCCTGTGCTACTATTTGTGTTATTGCTATACCACTGATAAGACAATGTGCCACTATCAGAAACACTTGCAGTAATGGAAAGTGCTGTTGCAGTTGCATTTTGTACATAACTAACCTTGTCTGTAGATAGGTTTATTGTTATGCTTGGTGCTACTGCGTTTATCTTTGCATTCACCTTGATATTTGCAACAGCAGAAGTTGTTGTTGCGGTTTTTGTTCCACCGTCACCGTTATCGGTAATTTTGTTTGTTACCACACAGTAGTAATATTTTGTGCCTACTGTTGTGGTTGGTGGGGTGTAGGTTGCAGAGGTTGCAGCGCTAATGGCTGTACCGCCTGTGCTACTATTTGTGTTATTGCTATACCACTGATAAGACAATGTGCCACTATCAGAAACACTTGCAGTAATGGAAAGTGCTGTTGCAGTTGCATTTTGTACATAACTAACCTTGTCTGTAGATAGGTTTATTGTTATGCTTGGTGCTACTGCGTTTATCTTTGCATTCACCTTGATATTTGCAACAGCAGAAGTTGTTGTTGCGGTTTTTGTTCCACCGTCACCGTTATCGGTAATTTTGTTTGTTACCACACAGTAGTAATATTTTGTGCCTACTGTTGTGGTTGGTGGGGTGTAGGTTGCAGAGGTTGCAGCGCTAATGGCTGTACCGCCTGTGCTACTATTTGTGTTATTGCTATACCACTGATAAGAAAGCTTACCACCATCCGTTACACTGGCAGCAATGGTTAAGGCTGTTGCTGTTGTATCTTGCACATAACTAACCGCATTTGTAGATAGGTTTGCTGTTATGCTTGGTGCTACTGCGTTTGTTACCCGTGTCGGTGTGGTTAAGGCAATGCTTGCATCCGCTGTGGGTGTGCCACTTACGGTAATTTGGGTATTGCTATTTCTTGTTACGCTGACACCGTTTACTGTTGTCACGCTGTAAGCTTCAGGGAAATAATACCCACTGTTAGCAGTATAGACAACACTTGTTATGGCAGTGCCGTCCTCCACTCTTTGGCTTGCATCGCCACTGCCAGACGTTTTTGTCATGTTGCTGCCTGCTGTAATGGTTACGGTGTAGGTTGTAATCTTCCACCCATACCACTTGTTATCGGTGGTGTTGCCGTCATTCACCGCCTTGTAGTCCTTTTGTGCGCTGGTGAGGGCTGTATCTGTCAACTCTGTGCCGTTTTCGTCCACAAACACAAGGGAGCGGTTGGAATGGTTGTTAAAAAAGGTATTTGCATCTGTAACCGTAGGCGGTGCTGTTGAAAGCTTTAATGTGGTTAGAGCTGTACAACCATAAAACGCTTTAGCACCTATCCCTTCCACCGCAGGGACAGCGGCTGTGGTTAGAGCTGTACAACCAAAAAACGCATTAGCACCTATCCCTTTCACCGCAGGGAAAGGGGCTGTGGTTAGAGCGATGCAACCAAAAAACGCTTTATCCTCTATACTTGTTGCCGCAGGGAAAGTGGCTGTGGTTAAAGCGATGCAATCAAAAAACGCATTAGCACCTATCCCTTTCACCCCAGGGAAATCGGCTGTGGTTAAAGCTTTGCAACCATAAAATGCATAATTACCTATGCGTATTTCCTGAGGAATAGAAACTGCAATAATAGTTTGAGGAAATACAGATTGGGAAATCGATTCGACCGAAATATCCGCAACCGCCGTCACAGCATTTTCCACTGTAAAGTGGGTGAGAGCAGAAAATTTTGTTTTTTTCCCCGTAAACCAATTCCAGTCAGTGGCTGTCACTTTGCCACCTGTTATGGTGAGGTGTTTGATGGTGGTTAAAGGCGCACTGGCAAGGGCATTTTCAAGGCTTGTGCCGCCTACATTTTCAGTCCAAGCTGTACCGTCAGTGGAATATTTAAGGGTAATTGCCCCTGGTGCTTGGGTTGCCACAATGGACGAGCCGTCACTGCTCAGCTTGGTGTACCATGTGCCACCGGTTGTGGGCTGAAGCAGTTTGATATTTAGGCAGTCCTGGTCGGTAAGGGTATAGCCCGAATTCGCCTTAACCAAAACATAACCTTCCTCATATTTTGCGGGCTTTAGGGTTACGCTCCCTGTTAGTGCAGCATCCAAAAAAATAAATTTGTCAGCAACTTTCGCATCCAAAAAGAGAGGGCAGTTGATAGCGGGGCTGCCCGATAGGTGCATTTCGCCTGTTGCCGCCTCCTGCGAGCTGTGGAAGATACCTGCTTTGTTACTTTGTGCGACATTACTGCTGTCAAAGCTACCGCCGGAAATATAGCACTTTGCTACTGAAGTATTGTAAACTGCCGCACCAAAACCATTGCCGGTGTGCTTGTTATTTGAAAATATGCCACCGGTTATGATAAGTTCTTTTGCATTATAAATGGCCACGCTGTGGTATGCGAGCGAGTGTTCATTCTCGTTGGTGTTATTGCGGAAAACGCCGCCGGTAATATTACAAACTCCAAAATTTTTTATCATGCTTTGGTTAGATCCTGAATTGTAAAACTTTATATTCTCAAATACGCAGCCCTCCTCGATGGTAAGATTTCCGTTGTTCTTATTATAAATAATACTATCAGGTTTCGTTGCAGACTGTTGGTTGTCGCCGTCAACATGAAAGTTTCTTAGCGTCAGTTGTGCATTTGCCTCTACAGTAAACAATTTCGTACAACCTATAACCTTGCCGCCGTCTATCACAATGTTCTTACCAGAGTCTATCGTGATCATAGTAGCACTTGCAGGATAAAACGTCCCATTAAGCGTGATGATTGTTTGGGTACCATCAGTCGGTGCATTTTTAATTTTTCCCTTAAGCATAAGCCATGCGGTAACGGTTGTGCTGTTCGCCGCCATCATAGGCATACCGCCCACCACATTCACCCTAATCTGTGGCAACTCGATTCCCTCTGCAAGGGTGTATGTGTCATCAGTTAAGCTTGCAATATAGACAAAGGTGTCCTCTGCCTCGACAGAAAAGATCTTGTCATCTTGGAGCACCCAAGAAACAGGGATTTCTGCTTGTTCTGTGGTGATAGCTTCCCCATCATCAGTCGGCACAATTGGCTCGGTTGGCTCGGTTGGCTCAGTCGGCTCGGTTGGCTTGTTCGGCTCAACAGGCTCGGTTTGCTCGGTAACCTCGACCAATTGAGTGGTTTCTACCGTCGTCGTAATTGTTTCGGGTAAATTCGGCAGGGCTTCAGAGCCTACCTCTATTTCCTGTGTCAGCACATCCTCTGCAATTTCAAAAGCTGTAATCTCCAAGCTGCCGATGGGGTTATCTTCGTTTGCATACGCACTCATAGGCACCATCTGCAAACACATTGCAAAGGCAAGAAGTGCAGATAGCAGTTTTTTTGTTTTCATTGCTTTTCTCCTCCTAAGAGTTCGTTTTCCATACCATTTTCAATGCTGACTTGATTGTGTGGACACCGGCAAACACTTTGGCTCAGTACCACTTGTGTCGTTTTGCGAAAATCTGCATATTTGCAGTACCAACAGCTTTTTCCACCGATGATTTTATTTTTTCCGGGTTGCCAATATTCGCAACATCCCTCGGCCAGCACCAGAGGCTGACCCATATCAGTGAAGCCTATAAATGTTGATGATTTCCTGTTTGGCATACACACACCCTCCTTGTCTGTTAATTATGGAGCTGTTAACTCATATAAAAAATAATATCATAAAATTTCCAAAAAAATGATGACATGGCGAAATCTATGAAATTATGGCGAAATCTATGTTCGTACGGATAATAGTTATGGTATAATTAAATTGGAAAATTATACAAAGGAGGAAGGAGTATGCGAATCGCAATTTGTGATGACTGTGACAAAGACAGGGAAGCTGTCGGTGGGATTTTGCGTAAAGAAAAACCAGAATGGAAAATCACATGCTTTGAAAGTGGTGAGGATTTACTGGAGGCTTTTGAGGATGGAGGACTTTATGACCTCATCTTTTTGGATATTTATATGAAATGGATGGATGGTATGGAAACTGCAAGGGCGCTGAGAGCCAAAGGGCTGCACACTGCCCTTGTGTTTCTTACGACAAGTAGCGACTTTGCTGTGGCAAGCTATGATGTGAACGCACTTTCTTACCTGCTCAAGCCCGTGGAACATATAAAGATGCAGGAGCTGCTAAGAAAATTCGAAGAGAATTATCGCCCAAAACAAATTTGTATCGGCAACAGGCTATACATCGTGAGAGATATTTTATACTTTGAAAGCCAAGATAAAAAAGTGAATATTTATTTTAAAGACAACACCCATGCCACCTTAACGGCAAAGCTTGGAGACGTGGAACAGCAGCTCGTCGGTGGAAGCTTTCTGCGCTGTCATCGCAGCTTTATTGTGCACATGGACGCTGTCAGTCGAGTGGATGGTGGTGCTTTTGTCCTATCCACAGGTGCCCGTATACCGATGCGTCAGCAGGATATAGCGAAGCTAACACAGCAATATTTTCGCTATGTTATAGGAAAGAGGGGTGCGCAGTGATGACAGAATATGTGTTAACCTTCCCCATTGGCGATATTACAAATTTAATGTTTTCTCTGGTTGGTATATTTATGGCTCACAGTCTTTACAAAAGCCCACGCAAACGGTGGCAATGTATTTTGGCGTGGGTGATAATCAACATCGTTTGGGCACTGTTATCCGTACTGTTTAGCAGCATACTTCCCCATGTGGTGTATGAGCGTGTGGGGATTTTTGTTGGGCTAACAGGGATTTTTGTATATCTCTATCTGTTTCCCAACATTCCCATTCCCCAGCGTATTTTTACCTATTTTTTAGTAGATACCTCTATGTACTTGTGTGTTTTACTGCCACGAACGATCTCATTATTCATTGCTCCGCCTTTAGGCTTTCACCCGGATATTTTGTTTGTACCTGTCTATTGCATTGTAATGGGTAGCTTTATCTTTTGCTTTCACAGATACCTGTGCAATTACATCCTCAAGGCACTGGTATCCTTCCAAAAGAATTTAACCACCTTAGCGGTATTTGCCGCCACAGCCTACATCACCATGCTCTTTTTTGTTGACCCTTGGGGCAATTTCACAGCGAAGTCTTTTTCCGAGGCCATCTTGATTATGGGGTCAATGGGTGTTGTGCTTTTGGGCTATCTCCTATCATTTCGCACCTTAACTGGCATTGTGAATCAAATGGAGCTGGATCAACTTGCACAAACCGCCCTCACGCAAGCACAGCTTGCCCAAAAAGAATACCAAACCACCATGGAAAGCATCAATCAAATTCGCCAGCTTCGCCACGATATGACCCATCATTTCAGATCCATTCATGCTATGGCTGCAAGTGGGCAGACAGAGGAGCTGACAGAGTATATTTCCAATGTTGCACAGCTTGTGCCTGAGCAGAATTTAGGTGGGCAAAATTTCATTACGGAAAGCTTTTTGAATCATTATCGCAGTCTTTGTGGGGAGCAAGGCATTGCCTTCAGCTCGAAAATTGACTATGACGAGAGAAAGCTCAAAGATAAAAGCAGGCTTGGTATTCTCCTTGGCAATGCCCTGAAAAATGCTTATGAGGCTACTTTAGCTGAAACTATCTCGAACCCCTTTATCACTGTGGAAGGCTGGGAACAAGGAAGTCAGTTTGTCTTTATTATCCAAAACAGCTACACAGGGAATCTAAAAGAGGGCTATCACAGCACGAAGGGGTTGGACAGAGGCTTTGGAATAACGGGTATACGAGGTGCTACAGAGGGGCATGGCGGCTATCTAGAAATCAGCCATACCGATACGGTGTTTACGCTAAATGCGGTTATTGTGGCGGATGAATCGTGATACGCTTTATGTGTAATCAAAAATGCTAACTTCTTACTCTGTGATAATCATTATTAAAGTAATACCTTCATGGAGGTTCATATAGAACAAGGGGGCAGTTCGCTGAATAGGCAGACTTCCCCTTGTTAGTAGTGACATATTTTTTTGCAGATTTTATTGCGTAATTTTTCAAAAAATTATACTCTTAGCTTATAGTATTTCATTTGCTTTTACTTCCTAAACGCAAAAATGGCACACCGCCTATGCAGTATGCCATCTCTTGGTTATATCATTTTTTGTTCAAATGCTTGGGT
>CAYQRI010000029.1:14060-17520 GCA_964420085.1 uncultured Ruminiclostridium sp. | reverse complement strand
TATTTTTATTTTTTTACAGAAAGCAGGTAGGAACGATGGCAAGAAAAATACTCATCGTAGAAGACGAAAGTAACATTGCCGAGCTGATCAATCTCTATTTAGAGAAGGAGGGCTACGAGACCATGGTGGCGCCCGACGGCGGAAAAGCGTTGGAGCTGCACCGTCTGTTCCGCCCGGATTTGGTTCTTTTAGATATCATGCTCCCCGTCATGGACGGATGGAGTGTTTGCGCCAAGATTCGTGAAACGGACAAGGTACCGATCATCATGCTGACAGCGAAGGGCGAAACCATCGACAAGGTTGCAGGACTGGAGATGGGGGCGGATGATTATATTGTAAAGCCGTTTGAGATGAAGGAGCTGCTGGCACGGGTTCATGCTGTCCTGCGTCGGCTGGGCAGTGATGAAGAAAAGGCACGCCGCCTGACGTTTGAAGGGCTGGTGATCAATTTGGATTCCTATGAATTGGAGGTCAACGGCGCACGGATTGACACGCCGCCCAAGGAGCTGGAGCTATTATTCCACCTAGCATCCTCTCCCAATCGGGTATTCACCCGCAACCAGCTTTTGGACGAGGTCTGGGGCTTTGATTATTTCGGTGATTCCCGCACCGTGGATGTGCATATTAAGCGGCTGCGCGAGAAGCTGGAGGGGGTCAGTCCGCTCTGGTCTTTGAAAACGGTCTGGGGTGTGGGCTATAAATTTGAGCTGCACGCCGCCACCTAAGCGGGGATATATACTATATGAAAAGTATGTACGGACGGCAAATGGCCGTCATTCTGGGGCTAATCTGCTTGTGCATGACCATGCTTGGCGCCGGATTTTTCTCTCTCTCGTACCAATATCATCAAAATGATATTCAGAAAACCATCAAGCGCAATGTGACGTATATTTCAAATTATGCCAATGCAACGGTGACAGCCGGCATCGCCCTGAACGCCGAGTATTTTCAGTCGTATATCAAATCGGTGGCGCTCATCACCGACGCCACGATTATTCTCTGCCGGCCGGACGGTCGGATCATCTACGCTGCCGGCACAAATTTATCTGCAGAAGCTGCTTTAGAGGCTGCTGCGGTTCCCACTTGGGCGGTGGACGAGTTGCTCACTGACGAATTTTATAGTGGGACGACCACCTTTAATCAGCTGCTCTCGTCCCGAAGCTTTGTAACGGGGGAGCTGATATCTCCCTATAGCGTTGACTCTACCACGGGAGAAACCGTACCCAGTGGAACGCTGGTGGGGCTTTTGTTTGTTGCCTCGGATGCGACCTCGGTTTTGGACTTCATGGAAAACACCTTCCAGCTCTTTTCTATTACTGCGGTTGCGGTTCTTCTGATTTCCCTGGTGATTTCGTCTCTCACCGTACAGCGCATGGTGGATCCCCTCAAGATCATGTGTAATACGGCACACAAGTTTGCGCATGGTGAGGTGGGGATTCGTGTGACAGAGTATGCCGACCGTCAGGATGAAATTGGGGAGCTTGCAATTGCCTTCAATGCGATGGCGGATTCACTGGCGCAGGCGGAGCAGAAGCGCAGCGAATTTGTGGCAAATGTCTCGCACGAGCTGAAGACGCCGATGACCACCATTGCGGGCTTTGCGGAAGGAATTTTGGACGGTACTATCCCGCCGGAAAAGGAGCGGGAATCTCTACAGATCATTTCCTCGGAGACCCGAAGACTTTCTCGGCTGGTGCGGCGTATGCTGGAGCTTTCCCGACTGCAATCATCGGAACGAGTGGCAGCGCAGGAGCAATTTGACGTATCGGAGGTTCTGCTTCGGGTGTTGGTGAGCTTGGAGGCCAAGATCACGGAGAAGAATTTGGAGGTAGAAACCGCACTGCCGGACGGACCCGTCATGGTTTGGGGGGATCCGGACGCCATCACACAGGTTTGCTATAATCTTTTGGATAATGCTCTGAAGTTTTCGAAGGCGGAGGGGCGGCTGTCGCTGAAGATATCGCAAAAGGGCGGAAAGGTGTCCATTTCCATTGGAAACGACGGCGAGACGATTCCGCCGGCACAGCTGGCGCATATTTTTGATCGTTTCCACAAGGCAGATTCCTCTCGCTCTGCGCACAAGGAGGGCGTCGGCTTGGGCTTGTATATTGTGAAGACGATATTGAATACCTATAAAGAGGATATCACGGTAACCAGTGAAGACGGGTTCACGGAATTCACGTTCACACTTTCGGAGGTATAAATCTGGGCTGCTCCTCAGCTTAGGGTGTGTTGGTTTGGATAGACACTCCCTGCATAGAATCCCATCCTTTCCCATATATATAAAGAAGCCGTCCCTTCCCTGCCAAGGCTTATGGGTAGGCACTGCCATTGGGGCGGAAGGTCTGTACGGTTTCATAAACAAATGGAAAGGATGGGATCCCTTATGCCCCTTGATGAAAAGAAGACCCGGGATACGGATAACCGACACCGTATCCTGTTAGAAGGACGAAACCGTCTCACAGTGTCTGGTGTCAGCGGTGTAGACAGCTTCGATGAAGACTCGATTCTGATGACAACGACAGAAGGAGCCTTAAGCATCCGTGGTTCGGGGCTGCACATTGAAAAGCTGAGCTTAGACGGGGGCGACCTTTTGGTGGAAGGGCAGGTGGACTCTCTCACCTATGAGGAGGAGGACGCACACCGAGAAAGCTTTTTAGGACGGCTCTTCCGCGGATGATTGTTCCCATGTCAGTCCAGCTCACGGTTTTTTTGGTCAGTCTCCTCATAGGCAGCTGTATGGGCGTTCTATATGATGTGTTGGGGATGGTACGCAGAAGGGTTCGTGTCCGCTTGATAGAAGAGGGACTGGACCTACTTTTTTGGTTTTGCGTATGTATGGGATTGTTTTTTTGCACCTATGTATTTGGTGACGGTCGAATTCAGGTGTATATGGTGGTTTCCGTTCTGGGCGGAGGAATCGTCTACTGTCTTCTGCTCCGCAGAGGGGTTTGTCGGTGTCTGGAGTCCGTGATAAAGGTCGTGGGTATCTTACTGGGTTGGTTTTTTCGTCCGCTGGGTCGCCTATATTCTATCCTCTCGGCTCCGTTGATACATTTTTTCTGTATCTGCGGAGATTTCTTGAAAAGAGTCTTTTCTTTTAGAAAGATATGGAGTATGATGAAAAAGCATATCAGTCTCACTTTTTTCTGTCACAATCAAGAAATGGAGGCGAACCACCGTGTTACGAGTCAAAAAGGCTGGTCTTCTCCTGAAGATCCTGGCACTGGTTCTGATGGCGTATATGATCTTCATGCTGGTGGATGTACAGCAGAAGATCTCCACAGCAAAGACGGATATCAAAGACCTGCACCAGCAGGTGGTCGAGCAGACCCAAAAAAACACCGCCCTATCCAACGCCATCGAAAATCGAGATGATCCCTCTTTTTTAGAGGATATCGCAAGAGAACGTCTGGACCTAGTTTCCCCCAACGATCGCGTTTTTTATATTTCAGACTAA
>CAYQRI010000029.1:0-13960 GCA_964420085.1 uncultured Ruminiclostridium sp. | reverse complement strand
AGAACGTCTGGACCTAGTTTCCCCCAACGATCGCGTTTTTTATATTTCAGACTAACCACTTCATTTTCATAGGAAACCGCACTGCCTATATGGTCTTGCAGACTTGCAAGGCCATTTTGCAGGTTTTTCCATCTCTAGCAGCCATACTATAACGAGGAGGATTTTCAGTACATATGGAAGTCAGTGTAGGTGCAATCCTGGAAGGAACCATCAAAAGCATCACCAAATTCGGTGCATTCGTCTCCCTGCCGGGCGGACGGTCTGGTCTTGTCCACATTTCCGAAATCGCCCATTCGTATGTCGCCGATGTCAGGGATTTTCTGACGGAGGGGCAATCCGTCAAGGTGAAGGTTGTGGGGATCGATGATGCGGGCCGCATCAATCTATCCATCAAAAAAACCACACCTCCCCCTTCCCAAGCCATGCCCCGTGACCGTCAGGGCGACACCCGCAATGGTGGTTTCCGTGATCGTCAGGGCGACACCCGCAGCGGTGGTTTCCGTGACCGTCAGGGCGATACCCGCAGTGGTGATGGCCGCACATCGGCTTCCACACCTCGTTCCAATCATGGCGGTACACGACAGGGCTCTGGTCGTCCTGCCGCTTCTCCACAGGCAGCGGGTCCTGCTGACTTCGAAGCACGTCTGAAGCAGTTCATGCAATCCTCAGACAGCAAGCTTTCGGATTTAAGGATGACAGAAAAGCGAAACTCACGCAGAAGCGGACACCGCTAACTGAAATGATTTCAGATGCACCGGAAATTTCCGGTGCATCTATTTTTTATTTGGGATTTATTTTCCTGTTCTCCGGAGGAAGCGGTGCAAACGATATTAGCTGAGCCAATGAGCATGAGACAAAATAGGGCATCATCGTTCAAAAACGATGATGCCCTAAAAACATCCATATAAAGTGGTACGCAAGGCAGGTATATTCTATTTCTTTGGGTTATGGCTGGATGTCTCCTATGCTCCGTGTCGTTACTTACCGATATAGGTATAGACAGCAGAGGGGCGACCGCCGGTGGAATAATCGACACCGCCGATGACACTATTTTTATCAATGAGGTAGTTCATGTAGCGACGAAGGGTCACACGGGAGAGGGAAACATTTTTAGAGATATCTTCAATGGAGAGCTTTTCGCTTTTATGCTCACGCAAGAAGGAGCAAATGATTTCCAAGGTAACGGGATGGATGCCCTTATCGACAAACTGACCATTTCTCTGTGCTTCAGGTGCAATGACCTTATCCAGCTCTTCCTGATTAAAGGCTTTGTCTCCGGTGAGTGCTTCCCGGCGGGAGACGAACTTCTGAAGGGCTGTCTGAAAGCGGTTATAGTCAAAGGGCTTAATGAGGTAGTCGGAAACGCCGTAGGAATAGAGTTCACTGACGTGATGCGCCTCACTGGCTGCGGTAACCATGATAACATCTGCGAGGTTTCCTTCGGCACGAAGCTGTGTCAAGAAGGTGCGTCCATCCATGACGGGCATATAATAGTCGAGCATAATGAGATCGACAGGATGGTTCCGCACAAAATCGAGCGCCTCTTGTCCATTTTGAAACATACCAGCGATTTCCATTTTACTATTGTGCTCTACATATTGTTTGTCAATTTCTGCGACCATTGGATCGTCTTCTACAATAATTACCTGATACATATTCATTCTCCACATACGATGATACAATTTAGGCGGGCCTATCTATTGTACCCTTAATTTAGTATTTTTACCAGTCTATGAAGTATTATTGAATGCCACAGATAGGGGTGGCAAATGCTATATTGCACCATCTTATAAAGATGATGCAATATCTTCTAAGGGATTATATCGCAAATGTAGAAAAAAAGCAAGATAAATTTAAATAATTATAGAAATGAGATAAAGATGAATCCAATGGAAGTGGAAAGTGGAGGGTTTATGGTGAGATAAGCACATAGTTTTGGGGTGTTTGGGTGGATTCAAGAGGAGCAGCTTGTGGTTGGGGATTTTGCAGCGTCATGCAGGAGATTTTCATAATTTTTTCAATCCATAGGGAACTGCCTGCCGGTATGGTCAATACTATAATCGGTGTAGCACTCGCCGGGCAAAATAATCTGGCTGACGGGCAGAACCTCATAGCCCTCCTGCAAGAGGTATTCCAAAATACCGGGCAAAGCTTCTGGTGTATGGAGTGCTGCATTGTGGAAGAGGACGATGGAGCCTGGTCCCACCTTAGAGGTCACCCGCTGAGAGATGGTATCCGCATCATAATCTTTCCAATCAAGACTATCCACATCCCATTGAATCACTTCCATACCCATTCCACGCACCGTGGTGACCACATGGTCATCATATTCGCCGAAGGGGGGACGGAACAAGGTGGGACGCTCTCCGGTAACGGCCTCGATTTTATCGCAGCAGGCGTTAATATCGGAAACGATTTGCTCAGCGGAGAGTGTGTTAAAATGTGCGTGGTCATCGGAATGACACATGACCTCGTGTCCGGCGTCGCTGAGTGCCTTCACGGACTCGGGATATTTTTCGACCCAATCTCCAACCACGAAAAAGGTTGCCTTTACGTTATAGTCTTGCAGGGTGTCAATGAGCTGCTGTGTATCCTCATTGCCCCAGGCGGCATCAAAGGAAAGTGCACAGACCTTATAATCCCTTTGGACACAGTAGATGGGAAGCTCCCTTGTGGCGGCGGAAACGCCGACAAAAGCAGGATGGTTTGCAATAACAACCATTCCGATTGCCAGAACCAAGCAAACAGCCACGGAAAGAGCCCTTCGTTTCAGCATGATAAATTTCATAACCCAAACCTCCTTATATAATTCATTCAGGGAAAGCCTATGCGGGGAGACAAAGAGAGAGACCGCATGGACAAGACAAGATTTTCAAAGGTTCCCCTCCCCTGCTTTTTGGAGGCAAATTCTATTGACTTGTCACCTGCTTTGGCATATAATGAAGCGGATTTTAACAAGGGCATTTTTCCTTCTTTTGCGCAAAAAGAGGATGAAAGCCCCTTTTTTCTACCATCACGAAACAGAGGATAGTAACCATGAATACAAATAAGAAACTAAACATGACCATGCTGTGTGATTTCTATGAGCTCACCATGGGAAACGGCTATTTTAAGGCCGGATACAAGGATCGAATCACACATTTTGACTTATTTTTCCGTAACGTTCCGGACGAGGGCGGCTATGCCATTGCAGCAGGTCTGCAGCAGGCTGTGGAATATATCCAGGATCTGCACTTCGAGGAGGAGGATATTGCCTATCTCCGCTCTCGGCAGATGTTTGACGAAGCATTTTTGGAATATCTTCAGGATTTCAAATTCACAGGTGATATCTATGCGATTCCGGAAGGCACCCCTGTTTTTCCGAAGGAGCCTATCCTGACGGTGCGTGCCCCTGCCATTCAGACCCAGCTTTTGGAAACCTATCTCCTGCTCACCATCAATCACCAGAGTCTGATCGCAACCAAGTCAAACCGTATTGTGCGTGCCGCAAAGGGACGTGCTGTGCTGGAATTCGGCTCTCGCCGGGCACAAGGCTCCAGCGGTGCGATTGACGGCGCCAGAGCTGCGTATATTGGTGGCTGTAAGGGTACTGCCTGCACCATCTCCGACCAGCTCTATGGTGTGCCGGCGGGCGGTACGATGGCGCACGCTTGGGTGCAGATGTTCGACACGCAGTATGATGCGTTTAAAACCTATTGTGAAATTTATCCACAGAATGCAGTTCTGCTGGTGGATACCTATAATACGTTAAAGAGCGGCATTCCCGATGCGATCCGTGCATTCAATGAGGTTTTGAAGCCGATGGGCATCACGAAATGCGGCATCCGTCTGGACTCCGGTGACATGGCGTATCTGACCCAGCAAGCCCGCAAGATGCTGGACGAGGCCGGCTGGACGGAGTGTAAAATCACGGTGTCCAACGCCTTGGATGAAATCATCATTCAGGATCTGTTGCTGCAAGGCGCACAAATCGACTCCTTCGGCGTGGGCGAACGCCTCATCACCGCCCGCAGCGAGCCGGTATTCGGCGGCGTGTATAAGCTGGTTGCCTACGAGGATGAAAACGGCAACGTGATCCCTAAAATTAAGCTGAGTGAAAATGTAACAAAAATCACCACACCGCAGTTTAAGAGGGTCTACCGCCTGTTCACCAAGGATTCGGGCAAGGCAATTGGCGACTGGCTGTGCTGCCATGATGAGGATGTAGAAGGCAATTTGAATGAGGACGGAAGCCTGACGATTTTCGATCCGGATGCTACCTGGAAGAAGAAGACCCTGACCAATTTCTGTGCAAAGGAATTGCAGGTTCCGATTTTCTTAAACGGCGAATTGGTGTACAAGCTGCCCACACTGGATGAAATTCAGAGCTATTGCCAAGAGCAAATGGATACGATGTGGGACGAGGTCAAGCGGTTTGACAACCCGCATAACTACTATGTGGATCTTTCGCAAAAGCTTTGGGATACAAAGTACGCTCTCTTGACACAAAATAAGTAACGCATCGCAAGGAAGTTGGTGTAGATGAAGGCTGAAGAACGAAGAAAACAAATCGCCCAGACTTTGACCGCAGAGTCTCCCATCAGTGCCACGGCACTGGCGGGTAAATTCTCTGTGAGCCGTCAAATCATTGTGGGTGATATTGCTCTTTTGCGTGCCACAGGTCTGGATATCGTGGCAACACCACGAGGCTATCAGCTTGGCAAGCCCAAGGGACTGATCCGAACGGTTGCCTGCATCCACTCCTCCGATGGCATGGAACAAGAGCTGCTCACCATGGTGGATCACGGCTGCACCGTTTTGGATGTGGTGGTAGAGCATCCACTGTACGGGCAAATTACCGGAGAACTGCGTCTGACCTCCCGCTATGATGTCTATCAATTCGTAGAGGAGGCAAAGGATACCGCTCCCCTATCCTCCCTCACAGACGGGATTCATCTCCATAACCTGCATTGTCCCAGCGAGGAAGCGTATCACCGTGTCTGTCAGGAGCTGGATCATCTGGAAATGCTTTACAAGGCGACGGAAACGGACTGAGGGACAAAAAGAGACAAATTCGCTGCTATCATATTGACAACACCTTTGCGTGTGCTATAATAAACCAGACACTTGTCAAGACAGGTGTCTGGTTTATTATTTCCCCCACACAAAGGAGAAAAGAAGGAGAATTTGCATGAGTCGATTCCAAACATTCCTTCAGCGGAAGGATATTACCTTTTCCGCCAGACGCTATGGTGTAGATGCACTGAGTGCGATGGCACAGGGTCTATTCTGCACCCTGCTGGTCGGCACGATTTTGAACACACTTGGCACCCAATTTGATATTGGCTTTCTTGCCGCCAAGGTCGTGACCGTAGGTAGCGGCGAAGCAGCCGTTGCTTACACCATCGGCGGTTTAGCGTCCGCCATGGTCGGACCTGCCATGGCAGTTGCCATTGGCTATGCCTTAAAAGCACCCCCGTTGGTTCTGTTCTCGCTGGTGCCCGTTGGCTTTGCGACCAACGTATTGGGCGGAGCCGGTGGTCCCCTTGCCGTGCTGGTCATCGCCATCATTGCTGCGGAATGCGGCAAAGCGGTCTCTAAGGAAACCAAGGTAGATATTTTGGTTACGCCCATTGTCACCGTGCTTGTGGGTATCGGTGTGGCGTATCTGTTGGCACCTCCCATCGGCAAAGCTGCCTCTGCGGTCGGCAATCTGATCATGTGGGCAACCGAGCTGCAGCCGTTCTTCATGGGCATTTTGGTTTCCGTGATTGTGGGCATTGCACTGACGCTCCCCATCTCCAGCGCTGCCATCTGTGCTGCGTTGGCTCTGACGGGTCTGGCAGGCGGTGCAGCGGTTGCAGGCTGCTGTGCGCAGATGGTGGGCTTTGCTGTCATGTCCTTCCGTGAGAACCGGTGGGGCGGCTTAGTCTCGCAGGGACTTGGCACCTCCATGCTGCAAATGGGCAACATTGTCCGCAATCCAAAGATTTGGATTCCCCCCACGCTGGCATCTGCGATCACCGGGCCGATTGCCACCTGCATATTTAGACTGCAAATGAACGGAACCCCTGTTTCGTCCGGCATGGGCACCTGCGGGCTGGTCGGTCCTATCGGTGTGTATACGGGTTGGGTAAATGACATCGCAGCGGGTCTGAAACCCTCCATCAGTGGTATGGACTGGATTGGGCTGATTCTCATCTGCTTCATTCTGCCGGCAGTCCTCACTTGGCTGATTAGTCTGCCATTCCGCAAAAAGGGCTGGATCGGAGAGGGCGATCTGACCTTGGATGCCTAAAGGGAATCCCTTAGGCTGTTACATAGGGTGCAAACAGCGACGTTTTCCCAGCCGTATCGTGTAATTTTATGCAAAATAGAGCATTCAAAATGATAAAAAATAAAGAATTTTCTTTGAAATTGAATATGGGGTTGAAAGAGAGAAAAAAAAGGAAGATACTGTAATCTGCTGGAAAATTTTATAGAGTCTGTCGGCTTCTGTTTCAAGTTTTTTCAGCGACCCGATCAACTGTTTACATATGAAGGAGGAAACCCAATGAAGAAGATGATTGCTCTTTGCGTAGCTATGCTGATGACCTTTGCTGTCCTGACCGGCTGTATGGCAGCCGATCCCAAAAACCCTTACGGACAGGAGCCTGCCCCCATGAACGGCAGCACTTCCGCTGTCCTTTCGGATACCGATCGTGTATAAAGACAAATAAACAGCAAAAGGGAGCGTTGCAGATTGCAACGCTCCCTGAATTTTTATTGAATTAGTCTTGGTCGATGATGACGCCATAGCCGCCGTTATCACGCTTATAGACCACAGAGAAGGCGCCGCCCTCGTCTTCATTGCGGAAGGCAAAGAAGGTATGATCCACGAGATTCATCTGCAAGATGGCTTCCTCCACATCCATGGGGCGGAAGAAGAAATGCTTCGAGCGGAGAACCTGATAGGCAGACTCTTCCTCCACATCTTCTTCGGGGACAAAGAATTCATCCTCAAGAGGGACGGCTTTAAAGGCTTCCTTACGGAGGCGTTTTTCCAAGCGGGTCTTATTTTTACGAAGCTGCCGTTCGATGGAGGCGACAGCTGCATCAATGGAGACAAACATATCGGAGGTACTTTCGGCCACACGAATGATGGTAGCACCGGAGCGAATGGTCACCTCAAGAATATTCCGACCCTTCTCGACGCTAAATACAACGGAGGTTTCCGGCTCTGTTTTGAAGTAGCGATCCAGCTTGGCGATTTTCTTTTCGGCGTAATCGTGCACACGATCGGGGATATTAACTTTCTTATCAGTGATAGTGAATTTCATGAATGTCAGCTCCTTTCGCAGGGAAGGAGAAGGGGTTGTCCTGTCCTCTCCTTACGAGCACAGTGTACCATACTTTCCCACAAAAGTCACGTCTTTTTGTAAGAATCATAAAATTAATATCTCGTTCACATTTTGTATTTGTAGAATCAATCGAATTCGTGGGCATTCGACAAAAGCCTCTCTTGACTTATGGAAATATATGGGATATGATAACAACAGACGGAAGTGCTGTCCGTCAAACATCGTTCATTCCATTCTCCTGCTGATGCACCTCTCTCTGGGGTGCATCTTTTTTTATGAAAACAAAGTCCAATAGCCATCAAAGTAATAGGAAAGGATCACAAGCTCCCGCACCTTTGTCCCGTCGGGAAGGGTTCCGGTGCATTTGAGACGATATTGAATCAAGGGATAGCGGAGTCCGTTTGCAGTCACCTCTTGGCTAGAGGCCTTCCTGACTGCCGCTTCATCGTATTCGAAGAAGGTGAGGTTAAAGGCATCCGGAAGGCTAACCTTTTGGGCAAACTCCTTCACAGCTTTGGCGGTGGTAAACTGATCCTTGATGCTGCAGGGCACGCCGTTGGCGGTGGCGCTGTTCACCTCGAAGCTGATGTATTTTTCTTTGCTGCCCTCTGCCGGGGCGAAGGAGAAGGCGACGCCGCCCAGCTTGGCCTCTCTACAGGTTTCCTGCCACACACAGCGATCCACGACGCTGACAATCCCTTCGGCTTTGAGGCGTTCTCCGAGGGTCTCCTTGCCGTTTTTCTGCTTGATCTTGAGGGCAGAAACGGAGATGCTCACGGTGTCGCCACGGTCAAAGTCATTGGTCTGTGCGTCATACTGTCCATTCGTCAGCTTCAACTGATCGGAGAGGATCCAAGCTTCGTCCCAAGCGAAATCGGTTCCAGAGGTATAGCCGAGGGCACGCAGAACAAAGGTGAGGTATTCGGAGGGTGTCAACACCCCATTGGGGTCAAAGGTAGTCTCTGTGGTGCCGTTGGTGTAGCCATTTTCATAGGCATAACCGACATAGGGCTTTGCCCAGTTGGGGATATCGGTAAAGGGGGTTTCTATCGTTTCCTGCAAGGCGGTCTTTTCCTTTCCGATGAGTCGCACCAGCATGGTGACACCTTGTGCACGGGTGAGGGGTTCTTCTAAGGAAAAGATGGGGAAACCCTGTTCATCGGTAGCGGTACCCAAAAAGAGTCCCATGTGATAGAGGGTCCAAGCGGCATTTTCTTCCTCTGCTTCTGCTGCCAAGACAGGTGCAGCAAGTGAAAAAGCAAGCACCAGAGCCAGCAACATTGAGATTATTTTTTTCATGCATTGTCTCCCTTTTGTTTTATGAAACCGCTGCTTCTATCGACGTAAGTGGATGGAAGCAGCGGCTTTGTTATGCGAAAATGAGAAGCTTCAGTCCAATTAAAATCAGGATGATGCCGCCCAGCATTTCTGCACGTTTCTTCATGTGGCTGCCAAACAAGCTGCCAAGCTGAACGCCCAAAACAGAGAGCAGGAAGGTAACGACAGCGATGGAGAGGGCAGCGAACCAAACCTGAACCTGCAAGAGGGCGAAGGTAACGCCCACGGCCAAGGCATCAATGCTGGTGGCGACAGCCATTGCGAGCATGACAGAAAAGCCGATGGAGGCTGTTTGCTCGTCGGTGTCCCCTTTTCTGGATTCTCGCAGCATATTGATGCCCAGGAGAAGGAGGAGCACAAAGGCGACATAGCGGCTGAGTGCTGCGAAGTAGCCGGCGAACTGCGACCCTAGGAGCCAGCCCAGAAGGGGCATTCCGCCTTGAAATCCGCCGAACCAAAGCCCGACTATGGCCGCTTTTCCAAGGGTGACACGCTCCATGGCAAGCCCCTTACAAATGGAAACGGCAAAGGCGTCCATAGCAAGACCAATTGCCAAAAATAGAAGTTCTAAATATCCCACAAATGTGTCCTCTTCCTCTTGAATCTACTATCTGTACTTATTTCCCAAGCATCTTCCAAGCCTGATCCAAGAAGGTCTCGTTGTAGATCTGGTCAGGAGCTGGGTCATTTTTGATGCCGCCTCCGTTTTTGGTGAGGGCAATGGCCGCTTTGAAGCCGTCCTCTGTGTGATAGCCGGTGAAGTTTGCAACCTTGCGCTCTGCGTCATAGGTTGCGTCATAGAGCAGCTCCTCCTGAGCATCGGGGAACAGGGGCAGGAGCTTTTCGACGATTTGTTCGGGGGTTGCCTTTTCCATCCAGCGCATGGCCTTTGCGATGCCGTTCACGGTTTTCTGTACCAGCTCGGGATCATTTTTAATCAGCTCATCGGAGGCGATAACAGCCATCAGCTCATAGCTGGCGGAGCCGATCATTTTTTGGATGACTGCATCGTTGGTGCCATCGACAATGACCACACCACCGGCATCCAGAAGCTGCTTGGCGGACCATGGATTGGTGGAGACAGCGGCCTGAATTTCGCCCTTGGCAATGGCGCCGGCGTAGCCGACGCTTGGCATGGTGAGGACGGAAATATCGGTATCGGGCACCAAGCCCTCGGAAGCGATACAGGCTCTGCTGAAGGCCTGCGGCGCGCTGTTTGCACCGATACCGCCGGCGATGATACCGCCCTTCAGCGATGCAATGGTCTGATAGGTTTCGTTGGCACCGATGAGCTGATAGGGGTATTTCTGGGTGGTGGATGCGACGATTTTACAGCCCTGACCGGCTTCGTTTGCCATGAGAGCCATTTCGATGCCCAAGAGGGTAAATTGGGCATCGCCGGTAAAGATGGCGGCGCCGGGGTCAGCACCCTTGATGGTCTGGAATTCTGCGTCGAGTCCTTCCTCCTTGAAGAAGCCCAAGGTCTGTGCGAGATAGGCGGGTGCCCAGTGATAGCCACGCACAGGCTCTGTGAAGACGATTTTTTGCAGCTCGGTGGGTTCTGTCTGTGTGGGTTCCTGTGGTTTCTTCTGCTGTCCGCAGCCTGCCAGGAGGGTGAGGGCGAGGACAGAGGAGAGCACAAGTGCAAGTAGCTTTTTCATAATAAGCGATACTCCTTTATTTTATTCGGATAATTTCTTATACTGATGTCTGCCAGTTGATTGGGTTTCAGTATCAAACGGGGTGGTGAAGCACCCGACGTTCTAAAAGACGAAGCACGCCATCCAGAAGAATGGCACAAACTAAAATGAACAAGATGCAGGCTAAGACCCGTGTCATGTTGTAGCGTTCTCCGGCATTGGTAATGAGCCAGCCGAGGCCTTCCGTTGCCCCGAGGTATTCGCCGACCACGGCACCGGCGACGGACAGTCCGATCCCGGTACGGAGGGCGGTAAAGAGCCACGGGAGAGCAGAGGGCCAAATCACCTTGGCAAAAATCTGTGATTTGGAGGCGCCCAGCAAAGAAACACCACGCACCAAGTCTTGGGAAACGCCACGCACACCGGCATAGAGGTTGAATACGAAGATAAAAAAGACCATAAGTGCGGACATCACAACCTTAGACTGTAGCCCAATGCCGAACCAGAGGATAAAAATGGGTGCGAGGGCGAGCTTAGGAAGGGCATTGAGTCCGGTCATGATGGGCATGAGGGCGGGGCTGAGCTTGGGGCAAAGCCCCAAAAAAAGTCCAGTCAGGATGCCGAAGGTACCGCCGAAGAAAAGCCCTAAGGCGGCTTCCAGTGCAGTAACCCTTGCGTGCTGGAGCAAGAGTCCTGAAGCAAGCATAGCGCAGGTATCCGACCAAATTTCGGTGGGACTGCTGAACAGGAAGGCAGGAATGTGTCCTCCTCTTGCG
Source organism: uncultured Ruminiclostridium sp. (assembly GCA_964420085.1). Classification (GTDB taxonomy): domain Bacteria; phylum Bacillota; class Clostridia; order Oscillospirales; family Oscillospiraceae; genus Evtepia. The sequence continues at coordinate 2,887 of CAYQRI010000029.1, read as the reverse complement.
GCAAGCTCCCACAGGACGAAAAGGGGAATCAAAAGAAGTAGCGTCCAACAGAGGGGTGGGAGCCGTTTGTTGGGTTTCATGTTAACCTCCTGTTTCGTCCAATTCTGTTTGTAAATCGTGCCATATTTTTTGTTCCAGCTCGACAAAAGCGGGGCTGAATTTGACATCCATAACCCGACGTGGGCGGGGCAGGCTTACGGGATATTCCTTAACCACTCGACCGGGTCTGCGGCTGAACAGGAGGACACGGTCTGCCAGTGTAATGGCTTCGGTGAGGTCGTGTGTGACATATAAAATGGTGATACCGCTGTCCTCCCAGAGCTTTAAAATCCGATCCTGCAATCGTTGCCGTGTGAGGGCATCGAGGGGGGCGAACGGCTCGTCCATAACGAGGACTTTGGGATCAATGGCCAGGATACGGGCGATGGCAGCACGTTTTTTCATGCCGCCGGAAAGCGCATGGGGATAGCTTTTTTCAAAGCCCTCCAAGCCAAGCTGCTGCATTTTCTCCTGTGCAATGCGCCGTCGCTCCCGTTTGGGGATGCCACGCAGCTCCATGGCCAAGGCGACGTTATCCAAAACGGTGCGCCACGGCAGAAGGGTATCGGCCTGTGAGATGTAGCCCATAGACGGCAGCATCCCGCAAACAGACTGACCCATGCATTGGACGGTGCCGGTGGTGGGTGGAATCTCCCCTGCTATGACATTGAGAGCGGTTGTTTTTCCACAGCCGGAGGGACCGACCAGTGCGACCAGCTCACCGGACCGAACGGAAAGGTTCAGTCCGTCAAGTGCCAAAAGCTCCCCTTCCCGACTGTCAGAGGGGAAGGAAACCGACACATTTTCAAGTTCTAAAAAAGACACACAGCTCCCCCCTTTCATCAGTCGTTCGGTTCAAACACAGCAAGCTTCAGGAGTTTCGGATTCCATCGGCGGTTCCCGAGGCATCCTCCAGAATCGGTTCTCGAAGAAGCTTTCCGTTGATGTTTCGTTTCAGCTCCGAAACGAAGCGCAGTCCACGCAGCTTTTTGTAGCCGACGCACTGCGTATTGTGGAAGGTCATGAGTTCTTGCTGCTGCGCCTCAGTTGGCTCATAGCCCTCCGCCAGCTTGACATAGGCTTCGATGGACTGCCCCAGCTCGGGATGTGGCACACCGACCGCCACGCATTCCTTCACGGCGGGATGCTGGGAGAGCAGGGCTTCGATTTCGATGGGACTCACCCGATAGCCCTTCGTTTTGATGAGTCCATTGGAACGACCACGATAATAGAGGAAGTTGTCCGCATCCTTGACGGCGAGGTCACCGGTGCGGAACAAATTTCCCTCCCATAGGCTTTGGGTGGCTTCGGGGTCATCGTAATAGCCCATCATCAGTCCGTTGGGACGGATTCCGCCGTCTGCGACGATAACGATCTCGCCCAATTCTCCGGGCTGGGCGAAGGTACCGTCCTCCTTCCGCAGCTCCACATGATACTTGGGGAGAATTTTTCCGACAGAGCCTTTTCTGTGCCCCATATTTTTGGAAGCGGCGGCAATGAGACCGGTCTCGCTCTGTGCGTAGCCTTCATAAAGGTGCTGACCGGTCTGCTGATAAACGCTTTCCGCCAAATCTGAGGGGAGCTTATCGCCGCCGACGGCAAAGCAGGTGACAGAGGAGAGGTCATAGTGGTTCATGCCAAGCTGAACGAATTTCCGATAAACGACAGGCTGTGTCATCACGCCGGTTGCTTTGGTTTCTTGGAGGAAGTCCAAGATTTTCTCGGGTGGGAATCGGTCATAGTCATAGACAAGGAGAGTGGAGCGGCAAAGCCACTGACAATAGAATTTGGTTCCGGCAAGGATTTCCCAACCGCTGTCGCCGGTGGCAAAATGGCGGCTGCCTTCGTGGTTATCCTGCATGATGCGACCGCCGCAGTGGTTGGCGAGGGTGTAGGCGTGGTCGTGGACGATGGCCTTCGGCTCGCCGGTTGTTCCGGAGGTAAAGTAAACGACCATGGGGTCATGTGCCTTGGTTTCCATCCGTTCCAAGGTCTTGGGCTGCTGCTCGAGCAAGGTGTGCAGGTCTTCGAAGCCGTCGTGTGCCTGTCCCAGTGCGAAGCGGAGGGGCACCTCTGCCCGCTCGGCGGCGTTCCAAGTATGCTCTGCCGCTTCCCCCTCCCGACAGGTGATGATACAACGAGCCTTTGTTTTTGCCAAACGGAAGAAGAAGTCATTTTCGGTGAGGCGGTAATAGGCGGGTGCCAAAATGAGCCCGACTTTATGGGCGGCGAGCGCCACCACCCAATATTCCCAGTGGGTACGCAGGGCGGTGAGCACCACATCGCCTTTTTTGAGTCCACGGGACAAAAACAGGTTTGCGACCTGATTACTATAGCTTTTTAAGTCGGCAAAGGTGAGGGCTTTCTCCTGTCCCTGCTCATTGCGCCAAAGCATCGCCAAGCGGTTTGGCTCCTCATCCGCCAAGGCATCCAAAACGTCATAGGCATAATTATAGTTTTCGTCATAGTGGTAGGTGTAGTCCAAAAGCTGACCATTTTGGTCAAAGGTTTCGTGAATAAATCGCGCATAAAACTCTGCCATAGCGCACGCTCCTTTCTTTGCATGGGTTTGAGTGCGGATGAAGGAACGGCTGATTTTTTTGCAGCGGGATGTCATCAGCGGTTCTTAAAAAAGCAGATAACTAAAGCTTCATTATAGGATTGCCGGGATACTTTGTCAAGGCAGAGGTTTTGCGTTGACAGCACAAGTCATATCCAGTACAATAGATGGATTCTATTGTATAATAAGGAAACCACTCCCAAGCCGCAGAGAGGGCTTCCACCAAACATCGCATCCGACGTTTTTCCTTTTCTTCATTTGAACTTGCGGCAGAATGGAGTTATTATG
>CAYQRI010000028.1:0-17802 GCA_964420085.1 uncultured Ruminiclostridium sp. | reverse complement strand
AACGCTCTTTTTCGGTGATGTTCATCATGATTTCCTATTGTGCAGGCGAAGCCTCGTGCGTTGCCACGCCCACAGCCTCCTTGCGTGATATTAGACTCAAGAAAGAATCCGAAAATAGTTTGCCATGATTTTGAGGAAGTATACAGACAAGAAAGAAATCTCCTTCTGACCTAGGGCGTGTTTTTAACGTCTAAAAGATGCAATTTTGCCAAATTGTCTTACCTGTCATTTCAGTGACATCCAGACGCAGGTGATGGGCAGCCCTGCCATCCGTTCACTCCGTCAGCGGTCGCCGCCGCAGCTCCTTGGGTCCCCAGGAAGGGAGCGGGAGTCTTTGCATCGACGAAAAAACATAGGATTTCAATTTGGGATACTGCTGCTCCAAGTCGGTAATCAGCTCCTTAACCTCCTGCCGCTTCGTGCTGCCGTTGGCGGGGCAGGGATTGTGTACGATAGGGAGCTGAAGCCGCTGGGCAGTGTCCCGAATCATCGCCTCACTGACATAGAGCAGAGGGCGGATTTGGGTGATATCGGTGCGGTCTAAATAGGTGACGGGGTGAAAGCAGGAGAGCCGTCCCTCATAAAACAGAGAGAGGAAGAAGGTTTCCACGGCATCGTCGTAGTGATGCCCCAAGGCGACCTTATGAATCCCCAATTCCTGCAAGGCGGCGTGGAGAGACCCACGCCGCATTTTTGCACACAGCGCACAGGGGTTTTTCTCCTTGCGGGTTTCAAAGATAATATGATTGATTTGGGTGGGGATGATATGAAATGGGATGTCCAGCGTGCGGCAGAAGTCTGCCACGGGGGCAAAATCCATTCCCTCTGTACCCATATCTACCGTGACCGCCTCCACGGAAAAGCCGCCGGGATAAAAACGGGAGAGCTGGGCGAGGGCCGCCAACAACGTGAGCGAATCCTTGCCGCCCGATACGCCGACAGCGACACGCTCCCCGGGGGCAATCATGTCGTAATCCTCCACACAGCGGCGGAGAAGACTGAGAATTTTTTGCATAGCTTGCATACTCCTATGTGTTAAAAATGAAATTGGAACGTGAGATTGCGTGAGCTTTTGAAAGCTTTCAAGAGAAAACAAGAGCTTTTCAAGAGATAGATTCAAAAAACGAGAAAAATCGTTGACAGGACGAAAAGCCTGTACTATAATAAGGGGCACTGAAATGATGGCTTCCCTGTGTATCCCCTTTATTATAAGGGCTTCTTCCCTCATTTGTAAAGGCAACACAAAGGACAATAAGCCAGGTAGATAAATTATATTTGGAGGTTTGACCCTATGTCCACATTTATGGCAAACAAGGGCAACATCGAGCGTAAATGGTACGTCCTCGATGCCGCAAATAAGCCCCTTGGTAAAACCGCCGCTGTGGCAGCTACCCTGCTGCGTGGCAAGCATAAGCCCGAGTTCACCCCCCACGCCGACTGCGGCGATTTTGTTATCGTGATCAATGCCGAAAAGGCAGTCCTCACCGGTAAGAAGCTGGATCAGAAGTACTATCGTACCCACTCCGGCTATGTAGGCGGCTTGAAGGAAACCAAGTACCGTCTGCTGATGCAGCAGAAGCCCGAGCTGGCTATGAGACTGGCTGTGCGTGGTATGCTGCCCAAAAACATCATTGCTAAGGATTCCCTGCCTCGTCTGAAGGTGTTCCGTGGTGCCGAGCATCCCCACGCAGCACAGAAGCCCGAGCTGTGGGCCGCAGAATAAGGAGGAGTTTGAATTATGTATAAGAGCAAGAAGCCTTACCACTATGGCACCGGCCGCCGCAAGTCCTCTGTGGCTCGTGTGCACCTCTTCCCCAACGGCACCGGCTCCATCAAGATCAACGGTCGTGACATCAACGACTACTTCGGTCTGGAGACCCTGAAGCTGATCGTCAACCAGCCCCTCGCCACCACCGACCTGCTGGGCAAGGTGGACATCGTCGCCACTGTTTCCGGCGGTGGTGTGACCGGTCAGGCTGGCGCAATCCGCCACGGTCTGAGCCGCGCTCTGCTGGAGATGAACCCCGAGTATCGTTCCGACCTGAAGGCCGCCGGGTTCCTGACCCGTGACCCCAGAATGAAGGAAAGAAAGAAGTACGGTCTGAAGGCCGCACGTCGTGCACCTCAGTTCTCCAAGCGTTAATTTTATTCAAATTAAAGCCCTTAAAACGCTTATGCTGGTGTTCACAAGGACAATTTGTGAACCCACCTATCTGCGGGGCATAGTAGGCGGACAGTTTCGGCTGTCCGCCTTTTGCTGTCTTTAAATCGCAGGCTGCAAGACAATATCCCATGCAAGTACTCCACAAGCACCACACATTTTCTCAGGGGGGCAGCTCTTTGAGGTCTGTCATGCTCAATCTGATATTCTGCCAAAGACAGTATCCTCATAAAGTCGCTTGAAGAATGCTCTCAACTCAAGGTCACGCTTTTTCATCACAACAATATCTTTTTGTAAGCACAAAGGATACCACAGAAGGAGAAGAATAGCTATCCCAGAGCATACTAAATAAATAAAACGGCAGTGTCGGTAGCTTGCGTTTTCAAGCACCGGCACTGCCGTTTTTGTTTTACGCTATTAAATTATTTACTTTCCGGCACCTTCAGTACATCGCCCACATAGAGCATACTGAAAATGCTCTTGTTATTGATTCTTGCAAGCTCAAAGATTGAGCATTTGTAGTCTTTGGCAATGCTCCACCAGCTTTCGTTTTTCACTACGGTATGAGTACCATAGCTCAAACCCCTTGGTGTATCATTGGTTTCGCCATAGCTGTTAAAGGTATAGCTGACACCGCCGATGGTTTGCTTGCCTGTAAGCGCCTTGCCGTTTTCGTAGTACATCCACTTACCAGAATCATTCATTGCCCAGCCCTGTGCGGTATCGCTGCTGCGTGCTAGTTCTACGAAACGCTTGAGCACTGCACTCACCTCTGCTCTGGTGGCTGTGCCCTGCGGGTCGAACCTGTTGCCGTCCTTGCCATTGATCACACCTGCTATCTGCATGGCTTTCACAGCATCCTTCGCCCATGTGCTGATATTTGCACCGTCTGCAAAGGTATTCTCTGCGTATACCTTTGGCAGATCAAATCCGATGACCTTAGCGTAGTTTGCCATAATGACTGCCATCTGCTCACGGGTGATGGATTGATCCGGTGCAAATTTGCCATCGCCAATGCCATTTACGATGCCGTTTTTGCTTGCCCATTCCACATATCCCATGTAGTAGGCCTCTGCTGTTACATCGCTAAAGCTACTGGTTTTGTATTCGCTTACATCGGCATTTGCCAGTCTGCCAAGGGCGGTGACAAACATACCTCTGGTCATAGCTATATCAGGACTAAAGGTTGTATTACTCGTTCCGCTGAATAATCCACAAGCCACGACAAAGGAAATAGCGTCCTTTGCCCAATGGTTTGTGATGTCAGTAAAGCTTGCGTTTGTCTCTTTGTAGCCAATGCCGTAGGTGGAGAAGTGGCTGGTAGTAAAACGCAGCACCTTGTTTACGCTGTCATAAACAGAGCTGGTGAGCCACTGCACCTTGCCGTTTGCATCCACATAAACCGCATAGATGTTGCTTGCTTTTTCGTTTGCACCCAGTATATAGGGGATTTCAACGGCTACACTGCCTGCACCGAAGTTTGAAACCTGCTTATTGTTGCCGTAATTCACCTTGAGGTCAAAGACAGGGCGAGAGCCGATGGCGGTTTTTGCGTTGCCTGTCAGCTTGCCGTTATCCTGCTTGGTTGCGGTGATGTTCACATCAGACTTTGCCTGCGTGTTGATTTCTTTCACCGTGGACAAATCCATGTTGATTTTGATGTCGGGATGATCCACCACCACAACGGTATTGACAATTTTCTTACTGATGATGGTATCCTGCACGGTTTTTGGCAGGTTGACCGTCAAGCTGTTTGCTGTTTTGTTTCCTGCGTTTACATTCAGCACAAGGGTAATGCCGTTTGCTTCATTGCCGTTTTTCTTGGCGTCGGCAAGGGCTTTGTCAAAGGCATCGTTTATATTTTTGTCAGTGATGCTTACATTTGCATTGCCGTTTCCGTCCACCTTGCCGTCTACCTTGATGTTACCCTCGGTTGGGGTGTTCGGCTTGTCGGCAGGAGGTGTGGTTACTGTGATGTTGCTGTTGTCATTATTCCCACCGCCGGAGGAAGACCCGCCGCCACCGCCTGTGTATGTCCAACGGGCATAGATGGTGCTGTCTTTTGAAAATACTGTGCTCGTTGTCACGGCGGTACCACCGCTTGCCGCTGTAAACCAGCCGTCAAAGCGATGGTTGCTTCTTGTTGGTGTTGGCAGACTTGTCAGTTTGCCTTCCGTAGTGGTTGCAGTTGTAGGCGAAACCGTACCGCCGTTTGCATCGAATGAGATGGCATAGGCAGTGACCGCCGGAATTGTTTCATAAACCGCTGTAAGAGTAACTGCTCCGGCAGGCATGGTGATGGTGACAGGGTTCTGCGTTTTGTCAGCCAAGGTGATGCCTGTTGCTGTCCACTCCTTAAACTGTTTTCCGCTCTGCGGGGTATTTGCGGTAATCGTTACAGTTTCACCCGCGGCAGCCTCTGTCTTGTCCGCTGTACCACCTGTTACTGTGATTGTATAAAGCTGATTGACTACCTTCAGTTTGCCATTTACATAACTGATGTTGTAGCTGTCGGCATTTTTCAGTGTACCGCCACTTATGGCAATCGTATATTCACCCACTGTATTGGTATCTGTTACTGTGGTTGATAGGGTCGGTGCTATGGTAAAGCTATCACCAGTCACCAAGGTATCTGCCTTATAGCTAAAGGTTGGCATTACTTCGCCCTTGGATACAGTTTTATCCTCGGCTGTAACGGTAATATTTTTCTTTGCAACGGTAACACTCTCTTCAGAAACCGCTTCATTATACTCGTTGTCGCCCGCTTTGGTGGCGGTAATTTTTGCTGTGCCTGCTTTTAAAATGGTTGCGGTTGCGCCATCAATTTTGATAACATTTTCATCACTACTTTTAAAGGTAATTGCTCCTGTACCACTGCCCCCTGTGGTGGAAAGTTGAAATGTACTATCCCCATAGGTTTTTGCGCCAATTGCAGACATTGCAAAGTTTTGCTGATTTTTCCTTGTGGTATCAACGGAAACACCAGAGCTTGTAGCAAGACCGTAGTTGCTATCGCCGTTATAAACGGCTTTGATCGTGTAAGCTTGGTCAGCAAACCCTGTCCATGTGTAGGTAGCCACACCGTTTGCAAGAGAAACTGCGGTTGCACCTGAAATCTCCACATCAGAGCCACTTGTAACGTCTACAAACTTCACTGTACCTGTTGGAATATCTCCGAAGCCAACCTTACCCACCGTTGCAGTTAAAACCACTTTACGAGAGCCTGATTCGCTCGAAACCGCAGCCTTTATATCGACATTAGGGGTTGATTTTGTTACCGCTACCGAAACCGTGTGAGTGGTTGTTGTGATTGTTTCATAATTTTTCACAGTGTCTGCATTTGCTGTGAACTTCACAATGTAGCCACTGTTGGTTACGGTTGGAACAATAGCATCATTTTCCCATGCAAATGTACCATACGTCGTGTCGCCACCGGTCAAAACACTATCAGACAGCTTTTTTCCGTATGTCAACCCAGCAGCACTTGGGAATTGAACCACTGGTGCAGCTGCCTTGGCAATGGTAACGTTTAATGTTGCTGTGGCACTGTTATAATTTGTGCTTGCGGCTTTGGTTGCTGTTACGGTTACTGTACCTGCGCCCACAATGGTTGCCGTACTGCCATTTACCGTTAAAACACCATTGCCCGCAGGAACGGAATAGCTCACCGCACCATTGTCATTGCCACCTGTGGTAGATAGGGTAAATGGAGCATCCAGATATTTTTTGCCTGTCACAGGTGTAATTGCAAAGCCTGTTTGGTCTGCCTTATCCAAGGAAAACGCATATGCAGCAGAGGTTTTATTGCTATAATTTTTACCTACCCCTGTTGTACCTGCTGTAAACTCGGCGGTAATACTGTGTGTACCTACACTTGCATTTGTCCAGTCATAGCTTGCAGTGCCGTTTGTGACAGTAATTGCAGTGCCGACAGCCTTACTGTTCTCCTTAAACTGCACGGTACCTGTTGGCTGTGCACCATTTACACCGCTCACCGTTGCCGTTAATGTAACCGTATCGCCGTAGTTGCCGATACTCGCTCTTGTACCTTTCTTTTGTGCCGTCACGGTCACGGTTGGCGCTGCCTTTTTGATTTCAAAAGTCTTGCCTGCTGTACCGGAATAATTGCCGATAGCTGTTGCTGTGATAGAAGCTGTTGCTGTGCCTGCATTGGTATTACCAGTGTAAGACACTGTGTAATCACCAGCTGTAAGTATGCTTGGACTGCCGTCTGTGACCGTGAGTTTCGGCTTAATAGCACTGCCAGTATAGGTCTGTGCAGAAATCGTACCAATCATGCCTGATGCCAGCGGCTTTTGGCTAATGGTTACCGTACCGCTCACTCCACTCACAGTCAGGTCGTAATAGCCTGCCTGTGTACCGCTTAACGCAACGGATGTTGCCGTGAAAGCATGGCTAGCCGCATTAACCCCGGCAGATGTACCATTTGCTGTTGCAGTTACCGTATCACCACTTAAAATTTCGCCTGTACCGAATGCCAGCGAAACCTTGGTAAAATCGTTGGTTCCGTCATACACCTTGGTTGTGGATGCTTGTACCGTTGCGGTAAGTGGTTTTTTGTTCAACGTAACGCTTACACTGCCCTCTGCATCCGTCATATTGTCATTGCCCACATATTTAGCGATGATGGTGTTTTCGCCAATTACAAGGTTTTTATTTGCGGTGTTGTAGGTCATGGTGTAAACACCGTCTGTTCCTGCATTAACCGCATCGGAAATCTGTGTAGTTCCCTTATACAACGCCATTTGGTTGGCAGCTGGTGCGGTAAAGGTAACGGCTGCCGTTGGCTTTGCCTTGACGGTAATGGTTTCGCCGTAGGTAAAGGTGGTGGCTTCGGTTGAGCCGTTATAGGTTTTCACACCGCCGTCAAAGCTTGTGGTTGATTTCACGATATTGAAGGGTTTTTCAACCTTTACTATGGGCGCACTTGTCTTGGTGTAGACAATTTTATAGTTACCTACCTCTTTGACTTCGGCAACATCTACCCAACCACTTGTGTCTTTCTTTTGGAATTTTGGGGCATCGTAGCCTGTGCTGACCACAGTAAAAGAATAACCTAACATCGTTCTGGTCGAATTTACTGTTGGATTAATGTTGATTGGACTGCCTGTATACGCTTTGTCGGGGATATTCGGAATATCTTCCGCTTTTAAGACAGTGGTTTTCAGCGTACCACTCTTGCTGGCAAGTTGGGGGCCGGAGCTCGCCGTGTTGCCAGTGATGCGCCCGCCGTCCATGGTGAAGGTGGCATTGGTTGCCACACGCACGCCACCACCGTTGCTGCTCGCTGTGTTGTTGGTAATATCGCCGCCGTTCATGGTGAGGGTGCCGCTGTTCACATACACGCCGCCGCCGTTGCTCGCCTTGTTGCCAGTGATATCGCCGCCGTTCATGGTGAGAGTGACGCTGTTCACATACACGCCACCACCGTTGCTGCTCGCCGTGTTGCCGGTGATGCTGCCGCCGTTCATAGTGAGAGTGGCGCTGCTCACATACACGCCACCACCGTTGCTGCTCGCCGTGTTGCCGGTGATGCGCCCGGCATTCATAGTGAAGGTGGCGCTCACATACACGCCGCCGCCGCTGTCGCCCGCCGTGTTGCCAGTGATATCGCCGCCGTTCATGGTGAGGGCGCCGCCAGATGCCGCAGTCACGCCGCCGCCGTTGCCCGCTCTATTATTGGTGATGCTCCCGCCGTTCATGGTGAGGGTGCCAGTGGATTCCACATACACGCCGCCGCCGGTGGTCGCCGTATTATTGGTGATGCTTCCGCTGTTCATGGTGAGAGTGCCGGTGGATTCCACATACACACCGCCGCCGCCGCTGCTCGCCGTGTTGCCGGTGATGCTACTCCCGGCGTTCATGATGAGGGTGGCGCCAGATTTCACCCGAACCGCTGAATTCGTATTTGCAACTTGGTTGCCGTTCAGGGTCATGCCGTTCAGGGTGACGGTGTTGGTGCTCGTATCGTTGCCCACGGTGAGCAGCACACCGGTATAGCCGCTGTCCCGAAGGATGCTGTTCCCCTTGGTGCTGGTAAGGGTGACGTTTTTGGTAATGCTCTGCTCCGCAGAAAGTGTCTCGTTTATTTGCAGGTCGATGATATCACCGTCGGCGGCGGCGGTGATTGCAGCTGCGAGCGTGGCGTAATGACCCGTCGTTCCGTCTACGATTTTAATGTTGGTTGCCGTAGTGGCGGTGATCTGGATTTTGTTGTTCGTAGTATCCAGACTTGTCGTATAGGAAATATTGTCGGTGCCGCTCGGTTGATAGATCACATCGGAGACGAGGTGCTGCATATCGTCAGTTGTCAGCGTATAATTCTTGCCCACGGCGATATCCTTGGATGTCCCGGCGGTCAGATTCCACTGCTCGCTCAGCGACACGCCGATGGAGCCGGTAAGCGCCCCGGTGACGTTGACGGAGGCCGTTTCCCTGAACAAATAGATGTTATTCGATGTGATGATCCCCTGCTCGTTCTTCTTTACGTTATCCGTGATGCAAGCTGTGCCAGAGACGTTTATGGGGGCGAAGCTAAACACACCGCCGCCGTCGCCGTCGCCGGTGGTCGCCGTGTTGTTGGTAATGCTCCCGCCAGTCATGGTGAAGGTGCCGTTCACATACACGCCGCCGCCGGAGGTCGCCGTGTTGCCAGTGATACTGCCAGCAGTCATGGTGAAGGTGCCGCTCACAGACACGCCGCTACCCTTGTTGCCGGCGATATCGCCGCCGTTCATGATGAAGGTTCCGAACACAGACACGCCGCTACCGCCGGAGTTGGTAATGCTCCCGCCGGTCATGGTGAAAGTGCCGTTACTAGACACATACACGCCGCCACCGGTGCCGGTGGTCGCCGTGTTGTTGGTAATGCTCCCGCCAGTCATGGTGAAGGTACCTTTATAGTCCACATACACGCCGCCGCCGTTACCCTTGCTATCGGGGCTTGTGGACGTGCCTTTGTCCGCCGTGTTACCAGTGATATTGCCGCCGTTCATGATGAAGGTACCTTCTTGCACCACATACACGCCGCCGCCACTCTCCGCCTTGTTGCCAGTGATATCGCCGCCGTTCATGGTGACGGTGCTTTGATATCCCACATCCACGCCGCTACCGCCGGAGTTGGTAATGCTCCCGCTGTTCATGGTGAATGTACTCATATGCACAGACACACCGCCGCCATTGTTCGTCTCAGTGCCAGTGCCGTTGATGGTGATGCTGTCCATGGTGAGGAATGAACCCTTTTTCACAGCAATCACAGATAAATGGTTCGCGAGCGTACCTGATTGGAGCGTGCCGATGCCGGTGAAGCGGACATGGCTACCATCTGTGATTGTGATTTGTTGATTCACCGTTACCGTGCCGTTGACCGTGATGACTATGGGGGCAGCCTCCGTGCCGCCCTTGATGGTCACGGGATAATCGATGGTGTCGCCATTGTTCCAAGCAGCGCTTGCGGTAATTTCACTGGGAATTACTGCAAACGTCAAGCCAGATATCCCCTTGCATGAGGACAAGTGCATCCCCTCTGCGGCACAGATCGGGCAGTTGCTGTTGATGCTTTCTTCCACGCCATTTTGCTGATCCGCAAGGGTACATTGTGCGGTGCAGACACACGCTGCCGCCACGGGCTGTCCATCCTTGTTTGTGTGTGCGCCCGCTCCCTCCTCAACAGGGTCGCAAGTCTCATCGTGGGTGTGGCTGTCTGTTACGTTGCTTGTACCAATTGGCGGTATGCCTTGTGTGGCAAAAGCTGCCACAGGCATTACGCTAACCGCCATGCACAGTGCCAACAGCATACTGAGTATTCTTTTTCTCATCTGTTGTATTCCTCCTCAATAAAGTCTGTTTTCATTGCCGTCCTTTTGTTGACGATACCCTAAAAAGAATCCAGGAACAGCGTTCCACGGCTTACGTAGGGTGCTGTTGTAAATCCTCACCGCCTGCCTGTGTACGCTTTGGGTCCTTTTTAGAGTTTCCTTTGCTTCTTTCTCCTCGGGGCCGTCACGCACACGGGCGCACTGCTCTTGACTGGCGGTGAGCTGATTTTTTGCCGCCTCTATCATAATTTGTTTTGCATGAAGCTCTTTTTTTACCACCCAAAACCACAGGGCAACAAATGCCGTGGTGCTGATTACAGCGAGTGAACAGGCTATTTCTATTGTCAAAAAATCACCGCCTTTTTCATTGGATTTTTACATCATTAAGATACAAGCATAAAAATAGCATAGTTTGGCTAAAAAAGGGGGGCATCTGAACCGAATGACCTGTTTTCCCGTTCGAGTGGTAAAGTCAGGGTGAAAAAACCGATTTTTTATGGTATTATTATTGGGGAGGTGATGCCACTTGAAAATTGCCATTTGCGATGATAACAGGGATGATCTTTTCTCTATCTCGTCCATTTTAGATGCCTATATACAGGAGCGAGGTCTTCCTATTTTTTATAAAGCCTTTCACAGCTCTATCGATCTGCTTTCCACATCAAAAAGTGGTGAGTACGACCTATACCTTCTTGATGTGATGATGCCTGTACTAAACGGCATGGATGCCGCAAAGGAAATCCGCAGCGTTGACAAGATGGCAAAGATTGCTTTTCTCACTTTTTCTCCCGAGTTTGCCATAGAGAGCTATTCGGTCAAAGCGTGTAACTATATCCTAAAGCCTGTTACAAAGGAAAAGTTGTTTTTTGCCCTAGATGACGTTATGGCAACTTCCAACATGGAAAATGAAGCGGCAATTGTTGTAAAAAGCAGTGAAGGCATTGTAAAGATACTCCTATCCCAGCTCACCTATGTAGAAACATTGGATCGGAAGGTGCTTTATTACCTCTCCTCCGGTACAACAGTAGCGTGTGCTTCAGGATTTTCAGTGGTATGCGAAGAACTCTCCAATTACAGTGAGTTTGTACAGACACACCGCTGCTACATGGTCAATATGAGATATATCCGCAAGATTACAAACACGGAAATTATTCTGCAATCTGGAGCTTCACTGCCCATTTCTCGAAAAAGAGTAGCCGAACTTAAGGAACGCTATCTTGCTTTCCAGATGGAGGGATAGCCGATGAGTATGTTAAGTGCTGTCAATTTTATAGCTGTCCTTATTTTTGGGACTATCCTTGCCCTGTCTTTTGCGGGCATTGAGCCACGGAAAAACAAAAAAGACTACGCCTTGATATTTTGCATCCTTGGTATCATGCAAGGAATTACATATATAGCCTTGGGGGAGGAAATTCTATTTCAGTCCTATCCGTTTTTAACCCATCTGCCGCTTTTTTTATTGCTCAAATATCACTATAAGAAAAATTCCTATCTGGCTGGAATTGCTGTGCTCTCTGCATACTTATTTTGCACCCCGAGAAAGTGGATTGGCACATTCGCTTCATCCTTTTGGAGCTATCATGCTGACGTTTCTTATCTTGTGCAGATTATAATAACCGTTCCGCTTTTGATACTCATTATCAAATATGTTTCTCCCTATGTTGCACGGCTAAAGTTTGAAAGCACGAAAATACTAAAGCTTTTTATTTCCGTGCCGCTGATCTATTATTTCGTAGAATACGGCATCACGGTCTACTCTGACCTGCTTTATAAGGGCGGTGCGGCTGTTGTTGAATTTATGGACGCATCTATCGTAACGGTTTATTTTGTTTTTTCAATCATCTACCTGAAAACGCTTTACGAGAAAAAGGAAATTGAGGTTGAGCACACCGTCTTGACAATCATGGCAGACAATTTTGGCAAGGAGATGGAGCAGCTTAGAGCTGCCGAACGGCAGTCTGCCATTTATCGACATGATTTGCGGCATCACATGAACTATCTGAATACCTGCATTGCAGAAAACAAATTGCAGGAGGCAAGGGACTATATCGCTCAAACCTGTGCTGATGTGGATCACATGAAGGTGGAGCGATATTCCGAAAACGAGCCGCTCAACCTGATTCTTTCCTCCTACGCCGGTAAAGCGAGAGAAAAGGGCATTGCCATAGAATTTTATGTCACTGCCATGGATTTTGCTCGGTTTCAGATGACCGACCTTTGCAGTCTCCTTGCAAATGCCTTGGAAAATGCTATTCACAGCTGTGAGCAATTAGCCGATGAAGATTGCCGCTTTATCCACCTGCGTATGTTTGAAAAAAGCAACCGTCTCTGCCTTGAGCTTCGCAACAGCTATGGCGAAGAGCCTGTATTCGAAAATAAAATACCTGTGTCGCAAAAAGCAGGACATGGCATCGGTGTGAAAAGCATCATTCATGTGGTGGAAAAGTATGACGGCATATATGGCTTTTCGGCAAAAAACGGCGAGTTTCGGTTTCAGATGACGATGTAGTTGTGCTTTAAGGCAAAAACTCTGTCATTTTTGTAATAATGTAATAGTCTGTATAGAACAACATCCGCACAGATTTTCAATCGTGTGCCGATGTTGTTCTGCGTATTCAATTTTAATCTTTGATTCAAATGCCATTTTAGGTGGGTAGTGCTTGTTTCGTTACGTCAATACGCCGGAATATTTGACAGTTACCCATCCAGCATTTCTCGGTGCGTTTGGGACGTTCACCCAGCTAGACTTTATTCATGCTGGACAGAAAAAGAACAAGGGTTGAAAACCCAAGAAACCTTGCATTTTCAACCCTGAATGGCACCCCTGAGCAGATTCGAACTGCTGACCTTCCGCTTAGGAGGCGGACGCTCTATCCAACTGAGCTACGGAGGCATATACAGTTTCTGTCTCGTAAGGTTGACAGAACTCTCAATTATTTTTATTTTATCGCAAGTCCCACGTCTTGTCAATCTCACATTTCAATCTCACACGACAAAGGAAAGCAAAGTAAGCATCGATATTCCCACCCTCACGGGCAAGCCTGCGTGGCAGGATGCCGCCACACGGCTTCAGTTTGCAGAGTTGATTGTCAATTTGACCGAAAAAATCACAGGCAAGCTCATTGTCGCCGTGCCCGAGACTACCTTTGCGGACTGTAAAGAGCTTGCCGCACGAAAGGCCTACGCAGCCGGCATTGCGTCTGGTATCGGCAGCGGTCGGTTTGACCCCAAAGCGACCACCATCCGTGAGCAGATTGCCACCATGATTTACCGTGCCATCACTTACATCGAAAAGGAAACCGGCAAGGCGTTTACCGTTAAAAACACTACGCTTGAAAAATTTGCCGACAAAGACCGTGTTTCCCCATGGGCCGCCGAGGGCGTGGGTATTCTTGCAAACAGCAGCATGATGAAAGGCACGTCGGATACCACGCTCTCCTCCACCCATACCTACTCTGTGGAGCAGAGTGTTCTACTGGTATCTCGCATAAATGACAAAGTTCAAGCAGTCTCCCAGCGCACCCAAAAGTCCCTGTGCCGTTCTCATTTGAACCGCACAGGGACTTTTTTAAACCAGCGACATCAGGATCGGCACCGTGAACACGCAGGCGAGCGTGGTCATTAAAATGGCGGCCGTATAGGTCACGCTGTCCGTCCCCTCTTGGTTGATGAGAAGCAGCGGCATATTTCCCACAGGCATTCCGAACATCACCATGCAAACCGAAACCAAGCCGTCGTCTATGGGCAGAAGGCGTAAAACGAACAGAAAGAGGCAAGGAATGCACAGCATCTTGACAAAGGTAAAGATATAAAGCCGTGTATCTGTGAAAATATCACGCAGCTTCGCATGGGCGAGGGTATAGCCCACCGCCGCCAGCGCCAAGGGTGAGGCGGCACCTCCGACATAGGTGATGGAGGTCACCAAAAAGCTGGGCAGCTGAATATTGAAAAGCAGCACCAGCAAAGCAAGGATGCAGCACAGGTTGCCGGGGCTGAACATAGAACGGAGCGTAGACAGGCGAAACCGCCCCTTCATGAGTGCCACGGCATAGGTATAAAATACCACGTTATAGATCAGAATGAACTCGGAGACATAGACCACATATTCCGCACCCAGCACACTGGAAACCACGGGAATGCCGATGAAGCCAAGGTTTGAAAAGACAAACATCAGTTGAAAGGCTTTTCTCTGAAAGGCATCCCGATCAAACAGCGGAGAGAGAACCATACCCACGAGGATAAATGCCAAGAACATTCCAATTGCGATCAGGAAGACCACACCCAGCCGTTCCAGCGGCACTTGACCCACGGAATTCACGGCACCGGAAAGCACCAGCATTGGGTTAAAAATATTGACGATCATAGCGCTCATATGCGTGTTGGTATGGGCATCCAGCATGTTTGTTTTGGCTGCAAGCACACCCACGCCCATCATGATGACGAGCGCCAGCATTTGTACAAAAACGGTCAAAAGGGTCATAGTCAAGATTCCTTTCTAAAAAGTGTTATAATTTCTATACTAGCACAGAATCTGCTTTCATTGCAACCGAAATTTTAACATAAAAAATCCGTGGGGGCAGCGAATCGATACGCCGTCACACCCACGGACAGATAGAGGCTTAAAGCACCTGCATCACATTATTATAATTCAGTTCCTTCACCTTATTGGAAATCATGAACCAGTCCACAATGGTGAGGATACCGCACAGACCCGCTGTCAGGAGCTTCAAAACGCCCATGCCGATATCTCCGATCATAAAACGGTCAATCCCCAAGGAGCCCAAAAAGATGGAAACCAGCAATAGAGTCGTGGGGTCCTTCAGCTCCACAGAGGACAGGACAGACAGTCGGCTGTCATCTGCGGTGACGAGTCTATCCTTGAGATAGCTCATTTTTTCTGCGGGGAAATATTTTTGGTTTGCGATGATATAAGTATCTATTCTTTGTGCATCCATTCTCAATTCTCCTATCTACTTTTTTTAATCGTATCATACATAAGATAACAAAGTCAATCGGGATTCCATAAAAAGAAATTTTTACCTTATGGGATCGTGTTCGTAAAAATCCGGAACAGATAAACGAGGAAGACGAAGACCGCAGTAGTGACAACAAGCAAATCCAAGGCAAGCTTATTTTTACAGGGAATTTTGTCTCGATGCACAGCGACGAGAAAGGCCAAAACAAAGGGAATGGTGCAAGGGTTATAATATAGAGATTCCTTCCAATCCAGCTGCAGCAGCGCCAGGAAAGAACGGGTCATGCCACAAGCAGGGCAGGGAATGCCCGACACCGCCCGAATCGGGCAGGTAATCGAGCACACCTGCATGAGAAGCAAGAGACCTGCGACACCGGCAAAGATCAGGAGATGCCATCTTAGGCGTCGATTCAAAATTGCATCCTCCTTCCTTTTCCTGTGTGAGAGGCGACACTCTGCCGCCCTTTATTCCAAGTTTAGGTGACGATCCAGCATCCGGATGGTGACCAGATACAGAATCGCACCATAAACAGCATTGATCAAAATGCCGACCCACATGATACCGTGTGTCATCTGCTCCGGTGTCATCCAGGCAAGGAAATTCTCTCCGAATATGCTGCCGCCAGCCATCAAAGCCATGCCGCTTATAAACTGCACAACAGTTTGAATCGCAAAGAAAAACACCACAGACAGCAGCATTTTGTGCTTGGCAAAGGCGTGACCAATGCTCATCGGCGCATAGAAGGTCAGCCAGTTGCCCAAACAAGAAATGACCACCAGCAGAATCAGTTCAACGATCAGCAAAACCCCATTGCCGAGGTAATAGGCATTCAACTGACTCAATAGCTCTCCTATGCCCTGCCACAGCGCCCCTAAGAAGCTGCCGTCTGCCGCAAGCAGAAAGAATGCCATCACATCGATTACGCAGGCACCCAAGAACCATACCGTGGAGACCAACAGCTTCGACCAAACGAGCTGGTGGGTCGAAACGGGAAGGGTGAACATCACATAGCCCTCATCTGCCATGAGATTATTTCGGAAGCGCAGCACCATCAGCGCAAACGCCACCACGAAAACCGCAACCAACCCAATGATAAACGCAAAGGAAAGAATCCCAAAGAGAATATCCAGCGGATTAAATCCGACGGGTACATGAAGCTCGAGACTCTGATTGACCGATGTTACGGTGAAAAATCCGATGCCTCTTGTCAGCAATGCCAAAAGCAAGACCAGCAAATACAGCGGCACCATGACACGACCCGTTGCACGAAATTCGTGCTTCAGCAGTTTTCTTAACATTTGTACACCTCCCGGAAATAGGCATCCACACTCATGCCCTTTTCCTCACGAATCGCATCCACTGAGGATTGCAGCGAAATCGTTCCTCTGTGAATAAACACAACCTCATCCAAGGTTTTCTCCACATCTGCAATGAGATGTGTGGAAATGATGACGGCCGCTTCCGGATTATAGTTCCGAATAATCGTATCTAAAATATAGTCTCGTGCCGCCGGATCGACGCCTCCAATCGGCTCATCCAGCAAATAGAGCTTCGCTGCACGGCTCATGGTCAGAATGAGCTGCACCTTCTCTCGGTTGCCCTTGGACATTTGCTTCATTCTCTGCTTGGGCGAAAGCTCCAGCCGCTCCAGCATTTCAGCAGAACAATCTCGACGAAAATCTTGGTAAAAATCAGCATAAAAGTCCTGCAATTCAGAGACCGTCATCCAAAGCGGCAGGCTGGTACGCTCAGGCAGATACGAAACGATCGCATGGGTTTCTGCACCCGGCTGCTTGCCGTCCACCAAAATTTCTCCTGTCGTCGGCACAAGCAGACCGTTTGCCAGCTTGATGAGGGTACTCTTGCCGCTTCCGTTGGGACCAAGCAGCCCAACAATGCGTCCCGACTCAATATTCAGATTGATTTCGCTCAGGGCAGGGATGGCACCATATCGCTTCGTCAAATTCTTACACGCTAAAATACTCATACGTTCTTCTCTCCTTCCGCTTGCATGAGGGCAAGCACCTCATCCAAGGTAAAGCCCAGACGAAACATTCCGTCTAAAAAGCTTCTCACCCGTGTCTTGGCGGCGCCCTCCCGCAAGGCTTTTATTTTATCTTCTTCCTCTGTGACAAACCGCCCGGCGGTTCGTTGGACATAGACCAGCTCCAAGCGTTCCAGCTCTGCAAGCGCACGCTGCATGGTGTTTGGGTTGACCCCGGCCTCCATCGCAAAATCTCGCACAGAAGGCAGGCGATCCCCAGACCGCAGCTCACCCGTTAAAATCTTTTGCTCAATTTGTTCGATGAGCTGTGCATAAAGCGGAACGTCGTTCCGAAATTCCCAAGCCAAATGTCCCCCCTCCTTTCCGTTTCTCTGTATGACTGTATTGATGTATTAACCACTTAATACAATAGCACAATTATCAGATTTGTCAAGAGGCAATTTTGCAGCGCCCAAGAAGTCTCTGTTTTGCAGCTTGCAATTCTTTATATATAATTGTATAATAGATAGCCGTTACAATAAAAGAACAACAACGTATGTATCAATATAGATATGAGGTGCAATCTGTGCAGAACGAAAGCTTAAGAAACGTGGCCATCATCGCCCACGTTGACCACGGAAAGACCACTTTGGTGGATGAACTGCTCAAGCAGGGCGGAGCCTTCCGTGAAAATCAAGACGTCAAGGATCGTGTCATGGACTCCGGTGATCTGGAAAGAGAACGTGGCATCACCATTTTGGCAAAGAACACCGCCGTGCAATACGGCGATATCAAAATTAACATTGTCGATACCCCCGGGCACGCCGACTTCGGCGGCGAGGT
>CAYQRI010000027.1:0-17903 GCA_964420085.1 uncultured Ruminiclostridium sp. | reverse complement strand
TAGTCGGGGCGCTGTGCAGCGGAGATGAAAAAGGCATTGGCAATCAATATGTCAGTCAAGACAAGTGCATTGTGGAAAAGCGCAAGCTCATCCGCCGCCTTACCCCACTTGAATGTGAACGGCTGCAAGGCTTTCCCGATGGATGGACGCTGATACCGGGCGCTTCGGACAGTGCCCGATACAAAGCACTTGGCAACAGCGTAGCGATACCCTGTGTGGAGTTTCTCCTCCGGGGCATCGCTTATTTTTTACGCAAAATCTACGAGGAACAGGAGGACTGACCCAAATGTATATCTACCCCGACAACCTAAAATCAAAAGCGACCCTGTGGCTGTGGGAGCTGCGTGACATCGGAATCATCGGCATTGGATGCCTTATTTCTGTATTCGCTCTCGCTCAGCTTGGATGGCTGCCGCCCATTGTGGTGACGGCGGTCTATGCCTTTTTATCCATCCGTTTCGAGGACACCAGCATCCTCGACTTCATCCGATATGCCGCCCTGTTTTTTATGGGCAGGCAACAGCTCTATGAATGGAGGGAATCCGTATGAGCAGAAAAAAGAAAAATGATGTCAAGGAAAAGGCATCCACCCGCCAGCTCATGGGTATTGCCGATATCACCGACCATGCGTTGGTGACCGGCTATGGTGAGCTGGTGTTTTTTATGATTAAGCCCACCAATATCAGCGTGTTGTCCGAGAGCAGCGTGGGGGCGAGGATTTATGCCCTCATGAATGTGCTGAAAGGCATTGCTGAAATTGAAATGCTGTGCCTCAACAGCCGTGAGAATTTTGAGGACAACAAAACCCATCTGCGCAGTCGCATGGAGGCCGAGCAAAATCCTGTTATCCGCAAGCTGCTGGGACAGGATGCCACCGCCCTTGACCGAATGCAGGTGCAGATGGCAACCGCCCGTGAATTTCTCATCATCATTCGTCTGCGGGATGAAAAGGAATCAGAGGTACAGCCCTACCTCTCCCGCATTGAAAAATCCCTCAAGGATCAGGGATTTACCACAAAAAAGGCAGACGAAGCCGATATCAAGCGACTGCTGGGGGTCTACTATGAGCAAAATGTCACGACCGAAAAATACGAAGATTTTGACGGAGAAAGGTGGGTGATTTTCGGTGAGTAAAGTCAGAAAGAAAAATAATGCCGTGCCGGTAGAGAACACCAAAATCAAGGATTTTCTTGATATGGTTGCACCCGGTATCATCAAATTTAACACAGATCATTTCATCTGCGGCAATACCTTCCGCTGTGTTTGGGTACTGCGAGAGTACCCCACCGCCACCGATGAACAGGCCATCCTGCGCCATTTGGGTGAAAAGGACGGCGTAACTCTGCGCATCTATACCCGACAGGTGACGGCGAACGAGGAAAAGAAAATCATCCACAACGCCGCCAACAAAAACCGCATGGACAAAAGCAATACCAACGACCTCCAGCAGACGGTGACCGCTGAAAGCAATTTGCAGGATGTGGTGACGCTGGTATCCACCATGCACCGCAACCGTGAGCCGCTGCTGCACTGTGCCGTTTATATTGAGCTGACCGCCCACGACCTTGATGCGCTGAAGCTGCTCCAGACCGATGTGCTCACCGAGCTGGTGCGCTCCAAGCTCAATGTTGACCGGCTCATGCTTCGCCAGCGGGAGGGCTTTCTTGCGGTCGGCCCCGCCGGTCGCAATGTGTTTGGCAGCCAGTATGAGCGAGTGCTCCCCGCAAGCTCGGTGGCAAATTTGTATCCCTTCAACTATTCGGGCAAAACCGATACCCACGGATTCTACCTCGGCAGAGATAAGTTCGGCAGCAACATCATCGTGGATTTTGATAAGCGTGACGATGATAAAACCAATGCCAATATCCTCATTCTCGGCAACAGCGGTCAGGGCAAAAGCTATCTGCTCAAGCTCATACTTTGTAACATTCTTGAATCGGGAAAATCCGCCGTTTGCCTTGATCCCGAGCATGAATATGTGGAGCTGTGCGAAAACCTTGGCGGGTGCTTCATTGACCTGATGAGTGATCAGTATATAATCAACCCCTTGGAACCCAAGACATGGGACGAGGGCGGCACCGGCGACGAGGATGCGCCGCTTGCATTCCGCCAGCGGACAAAGCTGTCGCAGCACATCAGCTTCTTAAAAGACTTTTTCCACTGCTACAAAGATTTTGATGATCGCCATATCGACACCATCGAAATCATGCTGGGTAAGCTGTATGAGCAGTTCGGCATCAGCGATAGCACCGACTTCGGCAAGCTCACCGCCGCAGATTATCCCATTTTGTCCGACCTTTATGGGCTGATTGAGGACGAGTACAAGCGCTATGACAAGAGCAGCTATCAGCTCTACACCGCCGATCTGCTCCAAGAAATCCTGCTGGGGCTCCACTCTATGTGCATGGGTGCGGAGAGCAAGTTTTTCAACGGACACACCAATGTCACCAGTGACCGCTTGATTGTGTTCGGTGTGAAAGGGCTGTTGCAGGCCAGTAAGAATGTCAAAAACGCACTGCTTTTTAATGTGCTGTCCTTTATGTCGGATAAGCTGCTCACCGAGGGTAACACCGCCGCCAGCATTGATGAGCTGTATTTGTTCCTCACAAATCTCACGGCAATCGAATACATCCGCAACTTTATGAAGCGTGTGCGTAAGAAGGAATCGGCGGTAATCCTCGCCTCGCAAAATCTCGAGGACTTTGCCATCCCCGGAATTGCCGAGCTGACAAAGCCTCTGTTCTCCATTCCCACCCACGCATTTCTCTTCAACGCAGGCAACATTGACAAACGGTTTTATATGGATACCCTCCAGCTTGAAGAAAGTGAATACAATTTGATTCGCTTTCCCCAGCGCGGCGTGTGCCTCTTTAAGTGCGGCAACGAGCGATACAACCTCGCTGTTCACGCTCCATCATACAAAGAAAAACTCTTCGGAAAGGCAGGTGGACGATGAATATCATCGGATACGGCGGCGGGACCAACTCGACCGCCATGCTTATTGGGATGTACCAGCGGGGCATCCCTGTTGACCTTATTTTGTTCTCGGACACCGGCGGTGAGCAGCCCCACACCTATGAGTATCTCCCCATCATGAACCGCTGGCTCAAAGCGCATGGAATGCCCGAAATTATCACGGTGGAATACACCGATCAGCACGGCGACCGGCTGACATTGGAGCAGGAATGCCTGCGCTCCGGCTCACTGCCCGCTATTGCCTACGGCTACAAAAAATGCTCTCTCAAGCACAAGGTTGCCCCGCAGGATAAGTTCTGCAACAACTATCCGCCCTGCAAGGAAGTGTGGGCGGCAGGCGAAAAAATCACCAAATTCATTGGCTTCGACGCCGGTGAGGAACGCCGCCGCGACCACGCCTATGTCTACGACATTCAGGACAAGAAATATAAAAAAGAATATCCGCTGATTGATTGGGGCTGATATCGTGAGGACTGTATCGCCGCCATCCAGCAGGAGGGCTTGCCGCTGCCGGGCAAATCCTCCTGCTTTTTCTGTCCCAGCATGAAGCGGCACGAAATCCGCACGCTGTACCACAAGCACCGTGATTTATACGATCGAGCCATTGCCATCGAGCGCGGTGCCATGCCGAATCTTATCTCCGTGAAGGGCTTGGGGCGCAACTGGTCTTGGGAGGATTTTGTGGCAGCGGATAAAAACCAGACCGCCATGTGTGCTATGTTCCCCGAAAACGATATGCCCTGCGGCTGCTATGATGGCGAGTAAGCATGGCAAAAGCAGAAAGAAGGTGACCCAATGGCATTATCAGTAGCGGCTGCGGCAAAAATTGCCGCCACCGTTCTAACCAACGATAAGCTCCGCAAAACGGTTGGCTGGATCATTGCCGCCATCCTCTCGCCCTTCATTTTATTGCTGGTGCTTATCTGCTCCATGCTCTCCGGCACGGCGGATCATAACAATGCCGCCGTTGGCTTGTGCTTTGATGGCGGCGTAATTTCGGGCAATGTTCCCGAGAGCTACCGTGGCTACATTGAGGATATGCGCGGCAGTTTCTCCCTGCTGGATGGTCACATCGCCAGCATCGATGCTGAGATGGAGGAGGTTGACAGCCTTGATTCGACCAGAGTCAAGGCTATTTTTTATTCTCTGTTTTTCGGCGCTGACAGCCCCTCCCGCAAAGACCACCGCCGCTTCGTGGAGAGCTTTGTGACCTATGAGGAACGCACACGCACCGTGGAAAATGAGGATGGCACCACCGGCGAGGAAACCTATACCGTGGCGGTTCCCATCCGGGAACTGCCCGTGGTATACGCAAATATTTCTGAAAGCATGGGGCTGACCGTCACCGCAGAGAACCAAGCCAACGCTTCGGAAATCTATTACCGTGTGCTGTACGGCAGACCGGCACCCACCTATGGTCAGGAATTTGATGAATGGTCGGACGGTCTGCCCCTTTCGGACGCACCGTTTATCGGTGTGGACGGTTTCTGCTCTCCGCTGGGTGAGGGTTGGAGGAGCATGGTCACCTCGGAGTTTGGCTACCGCAAAGACCCATTCACCGGACAAACGGCTGGGCACAGCGGCCTCGACCTCGGTGCTGGAAAAGGCACCCCCATCCGTGCCGCACTGCCTGGGACGGTGTATGTGGTTCGTTATTCCACCAGCGGCTACGGCTATCATGTGATGGTGGATCACGGCGGCGGCTTCGTCACGCTGTACGCCCACTGCTCCAAAATCCTCGTCACCGAGGGGCAGACCGTGGATGCCGGAACAGTCATTGCCGAGGTGGGCTCCACAGGCCGCAGCACCGGCAATCACCTGCATTTTGAAATTAGAATTGGCGGCGAGAAGCAAAATCCAAGAAGCTATCTGCCGTAAGAAAGGATGAGAATATGAAAGAAAACAAGATAAAAGTGTTGAGCGTTGCGCCGGGGCAGCCGCCCGCTGTCAAGGAAATCTCCAATGACCTTGACAGTTTGCAGGCCGAGGTGGGTGGACTAATTGAATGCATCAGCTTCCCCAACGGCTGCGTTGTGGTATGCAATGAGGAAGGCAAGCTCAATGGAATGCCGCCCAACAGGTGGCTGGGTGCGGACATCATCTGCGGCCCGTTTTTCGTTTGCGACACCACGCGCAGCGGAGATTTTTCCTCGCTGAGCAAAAGCAAAATTGCGGAATACAGCAAGCTCTTTGCTGAAGCTCCTACTTTTAGCGGAGAGGAACCGGAGCTTGAACCCCGCATGACCTTTATCGGATTTCATTATTAAGGAGGATTTTCAGTATGAAAAAAGAGAACATTACCATCAGCATGAACGCAGATAAGCTCCGTGCCACCAAGCGATATATGGAGAAAAAGGATGCCGATGTAGAACAGGAGCTGGGCGATGCCCTGCAAAAGCTCTATGAAAAATATGTGCCTGCCCCGGTGCGAGAATATATTGATGAGGGCAGCGATGACACACCCGCCCCTGCTAAAAAACTGAAAGAAAAAAAGCTGGGAGCAGTTATCACACCCAATACTTCCAACGGGGTAGGCTGATTTTTTGGCACGCAAGGCCATCGGTGCAAACAAACGAAAGCGTAAATTGCACAGCTTTGTCGTTGTTGCCCAAATGGAAACGCCCAAATTTCGTTGGGTTTGCTGAATAGCTTTCCCTCAAAAACCATGGCATTGTGTTGGCAAGGCCGCACCAGCCAAATAAAAAAAGATGGGAGAAAAGAACATGAACCAAGTTGTTGCAAGAAATTTGCAGGAAAAAATCACACACGAGGCAATCGCCATGATTGCGCTTGGCGGCAAGGATGCAGGGGTTGGAAACCATATGCGCACGGTTGAACTCATCGGAAAAGCATGGGGACTGCTCCCCGAAAAAACAAGCGAGCTGATGGAACGCATTCAAAAAGGGCAGACAGATGGCTTGCCTAATGAGGTAACAAATGACCGCAGCCTGCTTGCAAACTGGTCAGGACTGGAAATCCTTGATGCACAGGAGGGCTTGTTTGAAACGGCGATTCGCCTTGAAAGCTGCGGTGAGCGCACCATCCTGTTCAATATGGCGCAGGCGATTGGAGAAACGCAGAACCTACTGGATTGGGTTGAAAAAACGCCTGATGAAAAGCAGGCATGGATGGCCCCCACAAACTGAACCGCAAAGAACAGCGGAGCCGCCCTACACAGGGCGGCTCCCTTCGTTTCCCCAGCGTTGCCGCTGTGTTGCCCCTGTGTGCCGCTTTGTGGGGCGGGGTGGCATCCGTACACCCTTGGCACAGGGAAAGCCCCGTGTGGGCGGCGTGTGCCGAACTGTCAAACCACGCTCCCAAATCACCGCAAAACCACGCTGAACCCACCTGTCGAAAATAGAGCAGGATAAAGGGGTTATGCTGCCATGGGCTGCATAACCCCGAAACACACCGTCCGGCAACGCCGGTCGGGGGAAAATTGTGACATAACATTTTTGAAAAAACACGATTTCTTATGCTAAACCTGCCTGTCAGCCAGTGCTGGCAGGCGGTTTCGCTTATACCAATCAAGGAAAGGAGCTGTTTTCATGAGCAAAAAGACCAGAGCAGGCTTTTATATGGACGATGAAATGATGCGCCGCTGTGACCTCTTTTTAGAGCAGGCCAACGTGCGCTCCCGCAACGAATTTGTCAACAAGGCGGTTCACAAATACCTCTGCGCACTGGAGGCGCAGGATGTGGAAACCTACCTCTCCACCCATCTGACCTCCGCCATGCGCGGCGCGGTAGACGAGGGCACCAACCGCACCTCCGGGCTGCTGTTCAAGCTGGCGGTGGAGATGGACATGATGATGCATCTGCTGGCCTCCACGCTGGAGCTGACCGATGACGAGCTGCGCCGTCTGCGTGGCCGATGCGTAGACGAGGTCAAAAAGACCAGAGGAAAAATCTCGCTGGACAATGCGGTCAGCTTCCAGCAAAGCCCTGACCACGATGCGTAATGGCACGGCTTATTTTTAAGTGTCGGCATCTCAAGGGCGGCAGCAAAAAAGCTGTCGCCCACCGTGCTTATTTGGTGAAGTACATTGCCACCCGTGACGGCGTTGAGAAAATCGCCAGCCCTCGCCCCAACTGGCACAGCACCAAAAGTCAAAAAGAATTGATTGCGCAAATCCTCCAAGAGTTCCCCGACAGCAAGGAGTCACTGGAATATGAGGATTATCTCGCCCAGCCCAACCGTGAAAACGCTTCTGAATTTATCTCCATTGCGTTGGAGCAGCGCATCGAGCAAATTGGTGATCGGGAAAAATATCTGGACTATATCGCAAACCGTCCTCGTGTCGAAAAAATTGACACCCACGGTTTGTTTACCGGTAGTGATATGCCGCTGGTGTTGGAACAGGTGGCAAATGAAATTGCAGCGCACGATGGCACTGTCTGGACGCCGATTATTTCTCTGCGCCGGGATGATGCGGCAAGGCTGAATTACGACAACGCCGAAAACTGGAAAGCAATGCTCACCGCTTACGCCGTAGACTTCGCATCTGGTCTGAAAATACCTCCTGACCAATTTCGGTGGTATGCGGCGTTTCACAATGAGAGTCACCACCCGCACATACACATGGTTTGCTACAGTACCGACCCCGGCAAGGGCTTTCTTACGAAAGCCGGTATCCGCAGCATCAAGTCGGGGCTGGCAGGGCGTATTTTCAAAGATGACCTTTTCCATATTTATCAGCGGCAGACTGTTGACCGGGAGCAAGTGAAGGATGCCGCAAAGGAAAAACTCCGTGAGCAGCTCCGGCAGATGAGCGTGGGCACTTTGCAGAACGAAAAAATAGAACAGCTCCTCACACACCTTGCTGACCACGTGCAACACACTACAGGAAAAAAGCAATACGGCTATTTACGCCCCGAGCTTAAAAATGTGGTGGATGAAATTGTAGACGAGCTGGCTCGGGATGACCGTGTGGCGGAAGCCTACCGGCTGTGGCAGGAATGCAAAGGGCAGATTGAAAGTGTCTACACCAAGAAAATTTCGCCGCCGCTCCCGCTTTCAAAGTGTGAGGATTTCAAATCCATTCGCAATATGGTCATCAAAGAGGCAATGGCACTCTCGAATAGTGCGCTCGCCTTTGAGGAAAACGCTGTTGCGGAGATTGCTGTGCCGGAGCCGACTGCCGAAGATGATGCCCCATCACCGCCCATAGAGGACGATCCGGCAGAGCCGGAGAATGCTCCTCCACGGCAGGAACGTAATGGTCGGCTTGCTGGCGGCAGTAAAAGCAAGCACCCCAATTGGTGGACAGACGAATACAAGCTGGCAAAGCAGTATCTGCACGGCGATGAGAACCACGCCATCGCCCAAGATTTTGAACAGGCCCGTTTGCTTTTGCTTGCAGAAGCGGAGCTAAATAATCCTCTCGCCATGTGCGACCTCGGCAGAATGTGCGCTGACGGTCTTGACTGTGAAGCGAATGCCGATGCCGCCTGCCAGTGGTATGCAAAAGCCCTTGCTGTTTTTCGTGATACAGAATCCACAGAGCCGTGGAAATACACCGAATATCGTATCGGCAAAATATATGCGGCGGGGCTTGGCACGGAGCAGAACTATGAAACGGCGGCTCACTGGCTGATGATGTCGGCAAACGAGGGCTATAAATACGCCGAATATTCCCTCGGCGGTCTTTACTATCGCGGCAACGGTATAGAGCAAAACTACAAAACCGCTTTTGACCTATACACCCGCTCGGCAAATCAGAGTTTTCCCTATGCCAGCTTTGAGCTGGGAAAAATGGTTCGTGACGGAATCGGGTGTACAAAAAATAAAGCGGATTCCGATATTCGATTTGAAGAAGCCTTTGCTGGCTTCACTACTTTGGAGCAGCAGAGCCGTGACGATAAGCTTCAGTACCGCCTCGCCTGGATGCTGCTAAATGGTGTCGGCACGGAAAAGGATGAGGCGGCGGCAAAGGCATATTTTGAAAAAGCCGCAACCGTAGGGAATCCCTTTGCCTTCTACCAGCTTGCCAAGCTCATTCTCTCGGACGAAGCTGCTCCGCCGCAGGATGTGGAAAAAGCACTGGTGTTTCTCAAACAGGCGGTGGCGGCAGAGAATCCCTATGCGCAGTATTTTCTCGCCAAGCTCTACGAGAAGGGGCAGCACATCCCGCAAAATGTTGTGGAAGCCGTGCGGCTGTATCGGCTGTCGGCAGCGCAGGACAATGACTACGCCGCATACCGCCTCGGCAAGCTCTATCTTGGCGGCGAGGGTATCCTCAAGGATGTGGAGGAAGCGCTACGCTGGTTGAATATGTCGGCAGAGAAGAAAAACCAGTTTGCAGAATATGCCCTCGGCAGCCTTTACCACAAGGGCGAGGTCGTGCCAAAGGATATGGCAAAGGCTATTAATTTTTTGAGCCGAGCGGCAGCGCAGGAAAATCAATACGCACAGTACCGCCTCGGCAAAATTTATCTCACCGGCGAGGATGCATCCAAAGATGTGGAAGCGGCAATCTGCTTTCTTACCGCCGCTGCTGAACAGGGCAACCAGTATGCGCAGTATGCCCTCGGTAAGTTATATCTTATGGCTAAAGATGTGCCAAGGGATAAAGAATCCGCCACCCGGTGGTTCGCACTGGCGGCGGCACAGGGCAATATCTACGCGCAATTTTTTCTCGACCACATTGACGAGTTCAAAGACCCATCGGTTATGCTGGCGGCAACACGGCTGCTCCATCACATGAGCCGCGTCATCGGTGACACCGCACCGGCACGAATGCCGCCTAATCCTCGGGCAGACCGTAAGCTCATGCAAAAAATTCGTGCGAAAAAGCAGGCGCAGGGTTACGCCAGAGATGACCACGAACAGACCATGCACACATTTTAAGAATTGGAGGAACCCCATGAATAAGCAAAAACAGATTGTAAAGCCGCTGCCGCCCAAGGAAAAAATACTATCTCACCAGCGCCGTCCTCTCAAAAGGGCGGCGCTTTTTCATCGCAAGGGCAGCCGCAACAGTTGAAGGAGGGCACTATGGGAACCTATGTACATTTTACAGACGAGCAGAAATACCGTGCCAACAATGTTGACCTTGCAGACTTTTTAAGCAGACAGGGAGAAAAGCTGATTGCCAGCGGCAGAGAAAAACGGCTGGCATCCGATCACAGCATCACTGTCCGTGGCAACGAGTGGTACGACCATGCCGTGGAGAAAGGCGGCTATGCCATTGACTTTGTGCGCCGGTTTTATAACCTGTCGTTCCCCGAGGCTGTAACCATGCTGCTGGGCGGCGGACAGGGGCAAAGCTATCAGCCCGCCAGTCAGAAAAAGCAGGAACCGAAAAAGCCCTTTGCACTGCCCACCACTCACACCGATATGCGCAGAGTGTACGCCTACCTTGTCAAAAGCCGTGGCATCGACCGTGAGGTGGTCAGCTTTTTTGCCAAGCAGAAGCTCCTGTATGAATCCTGTGAAAAATCCAAGGACGGCACCAAGGAATACCACAATGCCGTGTTTGTGGGCTACGATGAAAACAGCGTTGCACGCCACGCGCACAAGCGCGGCTTATACACCGAGGGCAAAGGCTTCAAGGGAAATGTGGATGGCTGCCTGCCACAATACAGCTTTCATTACACCGGCACCGACAATATGCTGTTTGTGTTTGAGGCGCCCATTGATATGCTCTCTTACATCACCCTGCACCCGCAGAACTGGCAGAACCACAGCTATGTGGCACTCTGCGGTGTAGGTGGTCAAGCAATGATGAAAATGTTGGAGATGAACCCGCAGCTTCAAGAGATTTCCCTTTGCCTTGATAACGATGAGGCCGGGCACAGGGCTTCACAGCGGCTGCAAAGCCAGCTTGCCGAAAGCGGATACCAATACCGCAGACTTATCTCGCAGGAAAAGGATTGGAATGAGGATTTGGTCAGCGGACAGCAGCCGCACAGTAGCTTTGAAATGAAGATGGCATGAAAAAGCAGAGCGGTCATTGCTGGTCGCTCTGCAAATTCTTAAATTCAAGGTGTGCGTTTACAAAAATACGAAGCAAAACAGTGGGTCAGTAGACAAAAATCAATCTGTGAGGAACATAGATGTTAACAGTGAACATCCTGTTTCAGTCTTGAATAATCGGGCAAGCGTATTTTCGATGTTTTTCTTTGAATAATTTGCTTCATCTGCATTTACAAGATAGTCAGCTTCCAGAAGAATCTGATAATCCAACCCGTCAATTTTTGCATAGGTGTGATGATGAGAAACCAGAAAAACAACCCGTTCTTTCACATTTGCAGGCAGATCGGTCCCATCCAAGAACTCTCTTGCCAAAACCATGCCCTCTGTCTCTTGGAATTTTCCGTTTGTATTCCCGTATTTTTCACGGCATAGCGGGCAGGCAATGTCATGAAGAATCGCTGCAATTTCCAGAGTAAGTAGCGTTTCGCAATCCAGTTGTTCGCATTCCCCAATGGTTTTTGCGTATGCGTATACCTTTAAAAGATGATTGATGTCGTGTAGGTTTCCTTGTGAATACACAATCATTTTTCGCAAGAGTTCAGAGCTTGTCATTATTGTCATCCTCGTTCTCTTTTGATTCTGCCCATGAGTGATTGTCCAACAATTCTTGCATACAGGCAACAAGAGGCCAGCCGAGTTTTCGGTGGAAGGCAATACACTCTGCGCAGTTCCCGTGCCGCTTGCAGGCAACCTGACATGGGCAGTCCGTCGTCAATGCGCCATTCATACTATCAGCCCCCTGTTTGTCCAAGCATTTTCTTCATATCCTCTTCCGGTGTGCTGATGGGGGAAATTCCATAGTTATCTACCAGTATGTTCAGCACATTTCTCGAGATAAATGCGGGGAGCGTTGGTCCAAGATAGATATTTTTGATTCCAAGATGCAGCAGCGTCAGCAGGATGCAGACAGCCTTTTGCTCGTACCACGAAAGCACATAGGAGAGCGGCAGCTCATTCACGCCGTAGCCAAAGGCGTTTGCAAGTGCCACTGCCACCTGAATTGCGCCGTAAGCATCATTGCACTGCCCCATATCCATCAGACGGGGCAGACCACCGATTTCGCCAATGTCGAGGTCGTTGAAGCGATATTTTCCGCAGGCGAGCGTCAGCACAACAGTGTCCTTCGGTGTCTGCTTGACAAATTCGGTGTAGTAGTTTCGCCCGGGCTTTGCTCCGTCGCAGCCGGCTACAAGGAAGAAATGTTTCATTGCGCCTGCCTTGACTGCATCGATCACTTTGTCAGCGACGGAGAGAATCGTGCCGTGGCCGAAGCCCGTGGTCACTTGCGTGCCGCCGTTGATGCCAGTGAAGGTTTTGTTCTCTGGATAACCGCCGAGTGCCAATGCCTTTTCAATTACAGGCGTAAAGTCCTTGCCCTCGTCAATATGAACCGCGCCGGGGAAAGCGACCACCTCTGTCGTGAACACACGGTCGGCGTAAGAAGCGCGGGGCGGCATCAGGCAGTTTGTAGTGTACAGCAGAGCTGCCGGAATCCCATCAAACTCTTTCTGCTGATTTTGCCATGCTGTTCCAAAATTGCCCTTGAGGTGCGTGTATTTCCGCAGCTTGGGGTAGGCGTGTGCGGGAAGCATCTCTCCGTGCGTGTAGATATTGATGCCCCTGCCCTCGGTCTGCTCAAGCAATAACTGCAAATCCTTCAGATCATGCCCTGTTACAACAATAAACGGACCTTTTTCGATTGTCATGGTTACGGTTGCCGGCGCGGGAGTGCCGTAGGTTTCGGTGTTTGCCCTGTCAAGAAGCGCCATGCATTTGAGGTTTATCTCGCCGACCTTCAGAACCGTGGGCAGAAGCTGTTCCACGGTCAAGTCCTCTCCAACCGCAAACAGTCCCTCGCCAAAAAAGCGATCAACCTCATCGTCGGTATAGCCAAGCATGCGTGCGTGATAAGCATATGCTGCCATGCCGCGCAACCCAAACAGGATGAGTGATTTCAGAGATCGGATGTCCTCATCGGCGTTCCACAGTTCATTCATGTCGTAATCGTTATTACGACCGCAGGGGGAACTGCACCCACCACACTGCGGGACAAGAGCCGCTTTCTCCACATGGGCTTTTTCAATAAGCCGGGTGATTGCAATATCGTCAAAGCTAACGTTAGTGATTGTGGTGAACAAGCCTTCGATAAGTGTACGCCATGTGCTTTCGGTCGGCGCGGTGGCACCGTCAGTCGCACGGGCAAGCCCGATGAGTGCGCCGGTCAGTTCATCCTGTAGCTTTGCGGTATCCGATTTTTTCCCGCAGACACCGGCGTTTCCCGTGCAGCCCGTGCAGCCCGCTGTCTGTTCGCATTGAAAGCAAAACATTTTTTCAGTCATTGGATGTCCTCCTTTATGATTGATTCGTTGTTTATATAGGCTTAATTGATCGTCTTTACAGTTGGTGCTCCATTAGAACACAACGACCAACAGCATTTTGAATTGCTCCTTGCCATATACGGCATGAGGATGTCCCGCCGGCATAACAATCGCTTGCCCCGCTGTCAATTCATACTCTTTTCCGTCAATCGTAATCTTTCCGACACCGTCCAAGCAGGTCACAAATGCATCCCCGCCGGATTCGTGGGTGCTGATTTCTTCGTCCTTATCAAAGGCAAACAGTGTAATGGACACGGCACTGTTCTGTGCAAGGGTCTTGCTGACCACCTGACCTTTTTGATAGGATACTTCTTCTTTGAGTACCAAAGCCTTGGCTTTTTCAATATTCTTGATTTTATTGTCCATGCTCATTTTCATCTCCCTAATCCGTTTCCTGTTATCCCACTCAGTTCTCCAGTATCTTTCCCTCTGTTGAAATGGTGACAACCTGCCACGGAATAAACTTGCCGCTGTTCTGAAGCGCGGTCTTTGCAGCATTTTCAAGGCCGCCGCAGCAGGGCACCTCCATGCGTACAATGGTAACACTCTTGATGTCGTTGCCTTTGATGATAGCCGTCAGCTTTTCAGAATACTCTACACTGTCAAGCTTTGGACAGCCTACCAGTGTGATATGCCCCTTAATGAAGTCCTCGTGGAAGTTTGCGTATGCATAAGCAGTGCAGTCAGCGGCAACCAGCAGCTTTGCACCATTAAAATACGGCGCATTCACCGGCAGGAGCTTGATTTGTACCGGCCACTGTGATAGGCGGCTTTGTGGTATGCGGGCAGTCTCGTGCCCGCCGCAGTCGCATTCTTCACGGGCTATGCTCTTGGACTGCGTCCCGGGGCAACCGCAGGGAAGCGCTTCGCCCCGTTTGTTTTGCTTCCTTTGCTTTGCGGCGAGCACGGCCTTCTCATCATAGGCGGCGGCTTCTCGCTCCACAAAATGAATCGCATCCGCAGGACACGCCGGGAGGCAGTCGCCTAACCCGTCGCAGTAATCGTCACGCATCAGCTTTGCCTTGCCTTCGACCATGGCAATTGCGCCTTCATGACAGGCTGCCGCACAAGCGCCGCAGCCGTTGCATTTATTCTCATCAATCTCAATAATTCTACGTTTCATCCTTCCATCCTCCCAAATTTCATTTCCTTGCCCTCGCTGTCATACTTCTTCCGCTTGCCGCTGATTTCGGCTATCTCCACGCACCATACAGCCGTTCGTGCAAGACTGCGTGCAATTGCCGCGTCAAACGCCGACATATTCAGCGGCGTATGACGTTGGCAGATGAGCCGCAGCGCTTTTGTTTTTTCGTTGGCATCCGTTACCTCAAACGCATTGCCGCGAAGGATTGCAGATTCATATTCTGTTGTGAATGCATCCGGCATTCGGTGCGTATCGCCAACACAGGCGATACAAACGTGGTTGTTGGTTTTCAGTGCAGAGATTTTTTGCCCATCCATAGCACTGTGAAAATAAATGTGCTGTCCATCCCGGGCGATACTCAGTGGAACACAATAAGGCTCGCCGTTCGAATCAACCATACTCAGGATTGCCCACTCACATGTATCTGCCACCGCATATGCGAATTCTGCGGACATTTCACGATCTTTCCGTCTCGTAACAATCGCCTCCTCTTGTTTTTATGCTTGCATTATACTATAATCATTGCAACAAATCGGTTGTATTTACAACGGAACGGAGCACCTGTGAAAGAAAATATAGAAATTGTCAAACATACTGCTTTGTTTGACGGGATAGCAGAGAACGAAATTGAGGCAATGCTTGGCTGCTTGTCAGCCACCACGAAGGTCTATAAAAAGGGACAACTCATTTACCGGGTAGGCGAAACGACTACACTGGTCGGAGAAGTGTTGTCCGGCAGAGTGCATATTATCAAAGAGGATTTTTGGGGGAACAGAAGCATTCTGTCAGAGCTTGGGAGCGGTCAGCTTTTTGGCGAAACCTACGCGGCGATGGCTTCTGAGCCTTTGGAAGTGAGCGTACTGGCCGCAGAGCATTGTGAAGTATTATTTCTGGATGTAAAGCGCATTATGACAATCTGCTCCTCCACCTGCATCTTTCACACCAGACTGATTCGAAACTTGTTTACGGTAGCTGCGCAGAAGAACCTCATGCTTACACGAAAGCTGGAATGTATGGCCGGTCGGACGACAAAAGAAAAGCTGCTCTCCTACCTTTCGGCAGAATCGCAGCGACAGAAATCCCCCCTATTTGAATTGTCGTTTAACCGCCAGCAGCTTGCGGATTATCTGTCGGTTGACCGCAGTGCGATGTCGAATGAATTGTGCAAGCTGCGTGATCAGGGCATTTTGAAATTCAGCAAAAATCGCTTTGAATTATTGCATACAAATGATGAGTCAACTTAAAAAGTGGGGTGCCGCCTAAGAAACTGGGATTCGTCTGCGTGAGTTTGTCACGGTCAAGCAGACCTTTTGGTTGTATAATACACTCATCAACTCACGGAGGTGTATGTATGCCAGAAATTGTCAAACGAAAGAAAAGAGCCAAGGTTGTTCAGAGAGACTGCGTGGCCTGTGGGTGCTGTGTCAAGGTGTGCCCAATGTCGGCGATACGCATTGTCAAGGGTGTATTTGCCGAAGTGGACAGCATCAAATGCGTGGGCTGCGGAAAATGTGCAAAAGAGTGCCCAGCCTCTGTCATTACGATTACGGAGGTGTCCGCATGAAAAAACATTGGTATGACTATCTGTGGATCTTTTCGCTGACCTATCTCGTCCTTGGCTTTTTCAATATTTTGTTCGCGTGGGTAGGGCTTCTATGCTTTTTCATTCCGCTCATCATTGCAATTGTGGGCGGGAATAAAAGCTACTGCAACCGCTATTGCGGGCGGGGCCAATTATTCTCCCTGCTTGGCGGGCGCTTTGGATTGTCTCGCAAGAAAGACCCACCCGCATTTTTGAAAAGCAAGTGGTTTCGTTACGGCTTTCTTGTATTCTTCTTCACCATGTTCTTCATCATGCTGTGGAACACTTGGTTGGTTTTTTCCGGCGCACAGGATTTGCGTCAGGTTGTCAAGCTACTCTGGACATTTAAACTGCCCTGGCATTGGGCGTATCATGGAGATGTAGCCTCGTGGGTTGCCCAGTTTGCCTTCGGCTTTTACAGCGTGATGCTGACCTCCGCGGTTTTGGGCTTTATCACAATGCTGCTGTACAAGCCCCGCTCCTGGTGTGTCTACTGCCCCATGGGAACCATGACGCAGCTCATCTGCAAGGCAAAATGCGGCAAAAGCGTGAGTTTATCACGGAACAATTCCGAAAATGAGGATAGAATACAACCAGAATAGGAAGGGAGGCATGAATAAAATGGCCTTTGGATTTGGAAAGAAAGAATCTGCGCCAAACAACCCCGCAAAAAAGCTGGTGGTGAATCAAAGCCGCTGCCCACAAAATCACCCGTGCCCTTCGGTGAAGGTTTGCCCGGTTGGCGCACTGAGCCAAAGTGGATTTAACGCACCGGTGGCGGATCAAGATAAATGCATCCGCTGTGGAAAATGCGTCAAGTTCTGCCCCATGAAGGCTTTGACACTTGAACAAATATAGGAGGAAACAGAAATGTCTGTACTTACGATTACAAAGAACAACTTTCAACAGGAAGTGATGGAGAGCGATCTGCCTGTCCTGCTGGACTTTTGGGCGAGCTGGTGCGGCCCCTGCCGGATGGTATCACCCGTTGTGGATGAAATTGCGGAGGAAACCGCTTCCATCAAGGTGGGTAAGGTCAACGTGGATGAACAGCAGGAGCTTGCGGCACAGTTTAATGTCATGAGCATCCCTACGCTGGTGGTCATCAAAAACGGTAAGGTTGTCAATCAGGTAGTGGGCGTAAGACCCAAACAGCAGATCGTGTCCATGTTCGCATAAAATAAGCAGCGCCGCTCAAAACCGAGTGGCGCTGCATTGCTATTTCGCCAGCGTTTGCAGGGCTTTTTTGTTGGTTAGTTCCACGTTCCCTCGGGTCAGTGCAACCATGCCCTCCGACTGAAAATACCGCAGCATCCGTGTAACTACCTCTCGGGCAGTTCCCATATGAGCCGCAATTTTGTCGTGGGTAATCTTCAAGGTGTCATTGCCCTCCAGTGAGCTTTCCTGCAATAAAAATGCCGCCAAGCGCTTGTCAAAGCTTTTCCACATAATCTGTTCAATCAGCCACATCACATCGGAAAAGCGGGTAGCCATCAGCTGATTTGTGTAGTTGGAAACAGCGGTAGAACCCTCCATCAGTTTTTTATAAGCCTCGGTAGGTATGATCCAAAGCTCGGTGTCCTTCTCGGCCTCAATGCTGATGTCAAACTGAATGCTGTTCATCATACAGGAAGCGGAAAACAAGCACATATCCCGCTCAAACAGGCGGTAGATTGTGACCTCCTTGCCCTCATCGGACAGAATGAAAGCGCGGAGCTGACCAGAGCAAATCAGAAACAGCCCCACACAGTCCGCAGAACCGTTGTGGAGTACAGTCCCTTTTGGTGCTGCCCGTTTAACCGCTGTGCGCTCCAGCAACTGGCGTTCATCAGTTGTCAGCTTGTC
>CAYQRI010000026.1:3695-18118 GCA_964420085.1 uncultured Ruminiclostridium sp. | reverse complement strand
CGGCTTCCAGCTCGGCGAGCTGTCCCTCGGAAAACGGCTCAGCGGTGTCAAAATCGTAATAGAAGCCATTGTCAATGGCGGGACCGATGGCAAGCTTCACCTCGGGGTGCAGACGCTTCATTGCCTGTGCCAGCACATGGGAGCAGGTATGCCAATAGGTATGCTTGTAATCGGGGTTATCGAATGTGAACAGATTTTCATCAGCCATGGTAGTGTTCCTCCTGTATTTGGGGCGAATTCAAAAAATCCCGCCCCTGAATCATTGTCAGGGGCGGGATATGATATCTCGTGGTTCCACCCTGCTTGCACAGACCCATATAAAAAGTTGTGCCGCTTCGTTTACGCTATAACGGGCGATCCCGACCCAGCCTACTGCAAGCTTCGGTGGGCAGCTCAGGGAGGGTGCTTGAGTTCGATTCAAAGCAGCAGAAGAATTTTCAGCCTACGATTCTTCCTCTCTGTGCCGATTGAACCGCAAGGTTCCCATCATTGCTTATACTATTTTGGTTATTATATGCTTTTTCCCCTAAAAAGTCAACACGGAATTGACTTAATTTCGCTTATTCTGCCAGACCCTGCACGGAGCCTTGCCGGCAATCCATGGAGACCTTGACGCCGTCATGGAGTACACGGGTGGCACCAATGGCACCGACGATGACTGCCTTACCCAAGCTGAGACCGACCACGGCGGCATGGCTGCCCAAGCCGTTTTCCTCGGTAATGATGCCGACAGCCTCTCTCAAATAGGGCATCATTTCGTTGTTGGTATGGGGCACCACCAGAATCATGCCGGGGCGGAACTTGACCTTAATGTCATCCACGGTACGGCAGATACACAGGATTCCCTTGACCTTTTCGTCGCCGACGCCGGCACCGCTGATTAAGCTATTGCCCACCAAGTGGACCTTAATCATGTTGGTGGTTCCCGCAATACCGGCGGGGACACCGGCGGTCACCACGGCGATTTCACCGTCTTGAATGAGACCCTCTCGCTTTGCGACCTCGACAGAGCCTTCGATCATTTCATCCGTGCTCCGAACAAAGGGCATGATGATGGGATGCACACCCCAAGTCAGAGAGAGCTGACGCCGAATGGCATCTTCCATCACGCAGGCGATAATCGGTGTCTCGGGACGGAAGCGGCTGATGAGGCGGGGGGTAGCGCCGCTGGTTGTGACCGTGATAATGGCAGAGGCGTTGGTATCGGTTGCCGTAGTACAGGCGGCGTGTGCGGTGGCACCGCCGATGCCCAAGCGGATATCGGGGGTCATTTTCCGCATTCTGCCGAAATAGTTGATGTCATTTTCTGTACGTGTGGCAATCGCCGCCATCGTTTGCAGCGCCTCTAACGGATATTTTCCGGCAGCAGTTTCCCCGGAGAGCATAATGGCAGAGGTTCCGTCATACACCGCATTGGCGACGTCGGTAATTTCCGCTCTGGTTGGTCTGGGGTTTGAAATCATGCTATCGAGCATCTGGGTGGCGGTGATGACATTCTTTCCGTAGCCCAAGGTATAGGAGATAATTTCCTTTTGGATGATGGGAATTTCTGTGAAGTCAATTTCCACGCCCAAGTCACCACGGGCGATCATCACGCCGTCAGCCACCGCCAAAATCTCACCGACGTTATTGACACCCTCTCGGTTTTCCAGCTTGGCAATGATGCGAATATCCGAATGATTTTCATCCAGCAGACGGCGGATCTCCATGACATCCTGCGCACTGCGGCAGAACGAGGCGGCAATGAAGTCAAAGCCCTCTTGGATGCCAAAGAGGATATCCTCTCTGTCCTGCGCACTCATATAGGGCATGGACAGATGCGTCCCGGGGACGTTCACACCCTTGCGGTTTTTGATCGTACCGCCGTTTTCCACCACGCAAACCACATCGGTTCCCGTGCGTTCTACGACCTTCATGCTAATGAGACCATCGTCCAGCATGATGCGTGTGCCGACCTTCACATCCTGTGCCAGATTTCGATAGGTCACGCTGCAAATCTCCTTGGTACCCTCAACGTCCAGCGCAGTCAAGGTAAACTTCTGCCCTGACTCCAAGGTTTCTGTCCCGTTTTGAAAGGTCTTCAGACGAATTTCTGGACCTTTGGTATCCAACAATGCTGCCACAGGGATATCCAGCTTTTCTCGCAGGGTCTTGAGCTGCTCCAGGCGTCCCTTATGCTCTGCGTGGGAGCCGTGGGAAAAGTTGAATCGAGCGACATCCATTCCATTTTTCATCATGGTTTCTAAGATGCCGGGCGCATCGGTGGAAGGACCAAGGGTACAAATAATTTTTGTTTTTCTCATGCAACGCTACCTCCATATGGTTCGTATGTGGACGGCTTCTGCTGTTATGGGGGAACACCCGTCTATCCATATCTTTTGTGCAGACAGACAGCTTCCCTCTATTCTTTATATTACACGTTCTCTTTTTAAAAATCAACTTGAAAACCGGAAATCTAAAGAAGTCAATGCTTTTAGGCATCTCCTATCCGCTATTTTCCCACTAATGCGGGACGCTGTCCTTTCCCCGTGGGTTCAACGCACGACGCAGCCCCTCCCCGACCAGAAGCAGGGCAAATATAGTCACGACAATACACACGCCGGGCGGCACCCATGCCCAAGGCCGCTCGGTCAGGGTCAATAGCTGCATGGCATTTTGCATCAGGTTGCCCCAAGAGGCCTGCGGGGTACGCAGTCCCACGCCCAAAAAGCTCAGGCTGGATTCCCACAAAATCGCACGTCCGACCTTCAGGGGGAGCATCGCCCAGACGGGTGCCACCACGTTGGGCAGAATGGTGTGCCATAGCAGGAACCAATCGCTTGCGCCCATGGCACGGGAGGCCTCAACATAGGCGGATTTTTTGACGGAAAGCGTACTGCCATAGACCAAGCGTGCAACCGATGCCCATCCCAAGCCGCCAATGACCAGAATCAAATTCCAGACTGAGGGGCCAAGCAGAGACACCAGACACAAAACCAGAATAAGGCTTGGGAAGGATTGGAAGGTATCACAGGCTCGCATGATCCAGTATTCCCATTTTCCGCCCCGATACCCTGCCAAAAGCCCCAGAGGAATGCCCAATATAGCCCCTAGGAAGGCGGACATATAGCCCACGAGCAAGGAGATTTGTCCGCCGTAAAGCAGACGGGCAAAGAGGTCTCGCCCCACATCATCGGTGCCAAGGGGATGCTGTAGGCTTGGTTCTGCCCAAAAGCCTGCGGTTTTATCCGTCAGGTTCGGGTCCTGTCCCCAGAGCAGTGGCAGAACCACAAGAAGCAGAAGCTCCGTAAGGAGAAGGAGTAAGCCAAGGGTTGCCCGTTTATCGGCAAAAAAACGCTGCACCGCAGGATGCTTCCATCGTTTCATCGCACTTCCTCCCGAAAGCCCAGGCTTGGATCCGCCAAACGGTAGGCAATGTCCATCAAAATTCCCGTGAGCAAAACCGTCAGGGCGATCACCACAGTGATGCCCATAATGACCGTATAGTCCCGATTGTTCACAGAGGTAAAGAGCAGCGTTCCCATGCCCGGCCAGCCAAAAATCCGCTCGACCACCATGGAGCCGCCGATGATGTGCGGAATGTGATTGAGGATCGTGGTCAGGATGGGGATGAGTGCAGTGCGGAAGGCGTGCTTCCATAAAACCGCCGCTTCGCTCAGCCCCTTGGCACGAGCGGTGCGGATATAATCCTCTCCCAGAACCTCACGGCAGGCACTGAAGGTTTGCCGCAGCAGGCTTCCCACGCTCCCCAAGCAGACCACGCCGGCAGGCAAAACCAAATGGTGTATTAGATCCCAAAAGGAGCCACCGCCCGCAGCGGAATACATTCCCACCGCTGGAAACCAGCCCAAGGTAACGGAAAAGAAAAAAATAGACACCAAGCACAGAAAAAAGCCCGGTGCACCATAGCTCAGCAAGGTAAGAGCGGAGGAAAACCGGCTCAGCAGGGAGTTCGGCTTCCAAGCCGACAGAACCCCCAAGGGAAGCGCCACCACAATGGCGGCCGCCACGCCGGTACCCGTCAGGATCAGGGACGGCAGTACACGCTGGGCGATCATGCGCAGGACGGGCTGTCCCGTGCGATAAGACAGCCCCAGATCGCCGCAGAGCAGTGCCTTGAGCCACAGCAGGTACCGTACCGCCATCGGCTGATCTAAGCCAAGATTAGCCTCCAATGCAGCCCGTACGGCTGCACTGGAGGCCTCCCCTGCGCCTGCCGCATCCGCAATGGTGGCAGGCGCCATATTCATCATAAAAAATACCAAAAGTGTGATGCCGAAAAAGACGGGAACGGCACCCAGCACTCGCTTGAAAATATAGTGTAGCAAAATAGGTTCCTCCTGCACTTCCGGCCGAAATCGGCACAAATTGGAGCTTGTCCAATTTTACAGAGGTTACATTTCTATGGATGACAGTCACACAACGTGGTGCGATTGGCGATTGGATTTATTGGGCGGTTTTCTCCCACGCCCAAACATTTTCGTTGCAGAACGCAGAAGCCGGGTAATCAATTCCCGTGACGGTGTTCGACTGAACGTGCAGCGAACGGGAGACCCACAGGGGAACAAACGGCATCTGCTCCTCCAGATATTGCTCCAGCTCGTCCACAAGGTCGATGCGCGCCGTTTCGTTGGTCTCCTGCTCAATGGACGAAATCAGGGTGCTGTAGGGCTTGACGTCTGCCACACGGAACAGGTTATTATCCGCCGAGAATCGGTGACCCGTAAACCACAGCGGCAGCGTATTGGGGGTGTGGCTGGCCAGTGCCATGTCATAGGTGCCATCATACATCCCAGCAAACATCGTAGAGGAATCCACGCTTTCGATTTGCACCTTGATGCCGACGGCTTCCAGATTCTGCTGCACGAGTGCCGCAAGCCCCGAACGGGCGGCGGTCGAAGCCAAGCGATAGGTTTTCTCGCTCCCGCCTGCCTGCTTCAAGAGCGCCTTTGCTTCCTCAGGCTGATAGCTTTCCTCCGCTACGGCACCGGAATAGGGGGTATCGGGCAGGATGCTGGAATCTACCACCTGACCCATATTGCCTGCACTCTGCTCACACAGAAGCTTTTTATCCAGCGCCATGCTGATCGCCTGGCGGATGCGGGCATCGGGGATGGTTTCGTTGTTGAGCATCAGCTCATAGAAGGTGCTGGGGACCGTCCCTTCCAGCACGGTTAAGCCCGCCTTTTCCGCCACGGCTCGGTTTTCCTCCGTGACATTTCCACCGAAGGCATAATAGTCCAAATCCCCTGCAATGAGGGCAGTTAAGAGGTTTGCCTTATCCATGACGGTAATGGTCAGGGTATCAAAGCCGGGGGCACCCAGCTGGTAGTCCTTGTTGCTTTCCAAGACCAGATTACTTCCGGAAATCTCCGATACAAACCGACACGGACCGGAGCCGACAGGTTTGAGCCAAAGCTCGTTTTTCATCATCTGCTCGGGGGCGATATCTCCCAGCAAGTGGGTGGGCAGAACGTAGATATCTCGGTTTTTATCCACCAGAAATTCCGTGGGAATCACAGGCTGCTGAAAGCTGAGCTTCAAGGTGTAGTCGTCCAAAACCTCTACGCCAAGCTTCTCACCGGGGATCAGGGCACCCGTATCATCCGTGCCCACAAGCCCTGCAAAGGTCGTCCGACCCAAGGTTTCACAGGCGGGGTTGGTCACCAGCTGAATGGTCTCCACCCAATGCTTGGCGGTCACAGGGGTTCCATCGTGGAAGGCCGCCTTTTGATTCAAATGAAACAGAATAGCATAGCCGTCCTCAGCGCTCTCCCAGCGTTCCGCCGCACGGGGCAGGCAGGTTCCATCCGGCTCAACATAAGCCAAACGGTCATAAATTTTGTCGTAAATAATGCGAGAGTAGTTATTGCCCGATACGCTGTAATAGGGCATCAGGGAATCCCACGCATTGGAGATGCCGTAATTGACATTGGTGCCTTTCGGCGCTTCCTGTGCCGGCTTTTGATTGCTTGTACAACCAGTCAGAAAGAGCGAAAAGGAAAGAACAAGCACCAGCAAAAGTG
This sequence comes from uncultured Ruminiclostridium sp., assembly GCA_964420085.1. Taxonomy (GTDB): domain Bacteria; phylum Bacillota; class Clostridia; order Oscillospirales; family Oscillospiraceae; genus Evtepia. The sequence goes on along the minus strand of CAYQRI010000026.1, from coordinate 12,092 downwards.
ACCCAATGCGACGAAGCGGTTTCTTTGCTTGCTGCACAGGAATCAATCCTCCTCTTCGGCATTCAGTGCCTCATATTCATCGTAGTCATCCGCTGCATCCAGCTGAGAATTGAGCATCATCTGCTCGAAGTGATCGTCGAGCTGCTTGGCAAATTCCTTGGCGGCATTGTAGCCCATTCGCTTATGGCGGTTATTCATAGCCGCCACCTCCACGATAACGGCGAGGTTACGACCGGGCTTGACAGGGATGGTAATAGCAGGAATTTTCATATCCAGAATGGTGGTAAATTCCTCATTGGTACCCAAGCGGTCATAGAAGACATTTTCGTTCCACTGCTCGAGGTTGACCACGAGGTCGAGGTTTTTTTCTTCACGGACAGAGGACATACCGAACAGCTGCTGCACGTCCACCACGCCGATGCCGCGCAGCTCGATATAGTGGCGAATGATTTCGGGGGCTGTGCCGACCAGACGTGTGCCGATGTGGCGAAGCTCGACGGCATCGTCTGCCACAAGGCGGTGTCCACGCTTCAAAAGCTCCACTGCCGTTTCGCTTTTACCCACGCCGGACTCTCCCATGAGGAGGACACCTTCGCCGTATACGTCCACAAAGACACCGTGGCGGGTGATGCGAGGGGAGAGCTTCTGCTTCAGCACATCGGAGAGATTAGAAATGAAGTGGGAGGTAATTTCTTTGCTGCGAAGGATGGTACGCTGGTGCTTTTCTGCCATTTCCAGAAGCTCCGGAAACGGCTGTAAGCCACGGGCTAGGATGAGAGCAGGAATGGGTTTTTTGAAAAAGTCGTCAAAGCATCTTCTTCGTTCCTCCTCGGTCTGATTGGTCAGGTAGGTCCACTCGACCTTGCCGACGATTTGGATTCGACCGGGGTCAAAATAGTCGAAAAATCCAAGGATCTGAAGGGCGGGGCGGTTGACGTCATCCGAGCGGATGAGGCAGCGATCATAGTTTTTGCCTTTGTTGAGCACTTCCAGCTCGAAACGCTCCACCAATTTTGTGAGCTTAATTGCAGACTGAGATGCCACGTTGTTTCCTCCTCTACCTATATACGGTTATCCTCGTTGTCGTTTCTTTTGTATGTTGTGGGATTATACCACAGATACCCCTGTATTTGCAAGGGGTTGGTGGTTTCTGCATTCAGCCAGAATCACACGAGATCAAGCAAAAAAAGAGCTGCTACCCAAGGGCAACAGCTCTTTTTCATATGTCGATTAGACAGCGCGGGTAACTTTGCCCGAACGGAGGCAGTGGGTACACACATAGACGTGCTTCGGGGTACCGTTGACAATTGCTTTCACTCGCTTCACATTGGGCTTCCAGGGACGATTAGAGCGGCGGTGAGAGTGGGATACCTGGATACCGAACACAACGCCCTTGTCACAAAATTCACATTTAGCCATTCGCTTGAACCTCCTCGCTGGTTTATGATTCCGCCGCCTGACAGTGCTGTCAGCCAGCGTATTGATATCTAAAAAGCATCGGTTAGTATGATACCAGAAAAACCGATAAAAAGCAAGCACCTTTCAAAAAATTCTCTACTATATTTTCAGAATTGTGGAATGCTCTGGAATTTCGGTGAAATTAGACCCATCCTTTTTCCGTTTCATGGCGTTTTTCCCGTTTCATCAGCTCTGCGAACATGGTTTTGGGAGAAGCGCCCTCATAGAAAACTTGATAGGCCGCCTCGGTAATGGGCATCTCTACCCCTACCCTCTTGGCCAGCTCTCGGGCAGAGTCCACGGCATAGTAGCCCTCGACGACTGCACCGATTTTTTGCAGTGCCTCCTGCACAGGGATACCCTGTCCGACCAGAATGCCTGCACGGAAATTTCGAGAATTATAAGATGTACAGGTTACGATCAAATCTCCCATCCCGGCAAGCCCTGCAAAGGTCTCCTGCTTGCCCCCCAAGGCAACACCCAGACGGGCCATTTCCGCCAAACCACGGGTCATCAGAAGCGCCTTGGTATTGTCCCCGCAGTCCATACCGGTGCAGCAGCCCGAGCACAATGCCATGACATTTTTCAGTGCGGCACCCAGCTCTACGCCAATGACATCAGAGGAGCTATAGACACGGAAGCGTTCGTTGATAAAAACATCCTGAATCGTCTCTGCCGCCGCCTGATGGTCAGAGGCAGCCACAACGCCGGTCGGCACACAGCGTGCCACCTCCTCCGCATGAGAGGGACCGGAAAGCGTCACCACAGGGCAGATATCCCCCGTGGCTTCTCGGACAATTTGGCTCATCCGCAGAGAGGTTCCCTTTTCAATTCCCTTGGAAACGGAAACCAAGATCATCTTCGACGTAAGGTCGGGCACGATTTTCTGAGCGGTATCCCGCAGCCCAAAGGAGGGGGTTGCCAAGACCACCACATCACAGCCACGGACGCAGGATAAGTCCCAGGTATACCGCAGGGGATCAGGCAGCGTGACATCTGGCAGGAGAGGATTCTTTTTCGTCTTCTGAAGCTGGACGGATTCTGCTTCTAAATAAGACCACAGCGTCACGTCATGTCCGTTTTCCACCAATAGCATGGCCAGAGCCGTTCCCCAGCCACCGCTGCCAAGCACTGCTACTTTCATGGTTCTGCCTTCTTTCTCAAGGATAGTTTGGATTCCTCCCCACGCAGGAGGCGTTTGATATTCTCCTGATGCTTCCAAAGAATCAGGGCTGACACAAATACGGCGGGTATGATAATAGACGGGATGGGATAAAGGATGGGCGTGGTGATGCCAAAGGCCAGCGCCGCCAGCACCGATCCCAGAGAAACCCAGCGTGTGACGATAACCGCCAGCAGGAAGAGTCCCCAAGCGACCGCTGCCACACGCCAATCCACCAAAAATGCCAAGGTTCCGCCGGTCAAGATGCCCTTTCCGCCTTTGAAATGCAGGGTACAAGGAAAGATATGCCCCACAACGCAGAAAAGCCCCGACCAATATCGCACAAAAACAGGAACCGTCTTGGTAGACATTACGATGGAAAAGAACAGCAGACTCAGCCAAACAGCAAGGATAACCTTGACCACATCTACACCAATGACAAGGAGCGTCAGCTTATTGCCGCCATAGGTGCGTTGGAAATTGGTAAGACCGCCGTTGCCGCTGCCATGCTTCCGCACATCGTCACCCAGAAAGAATCTGGAAACCAAAATGGCACCATTGCAGGTACCCAAAAGGTAGGAGAGCACAGCGGTAACCGCCAGCAGCATGGCGGTCATAGCGGGAGAAAGCACAGTAAGAATTGCAGAAAGACCATTCATTGGTAGGATCCTTCCTTTCGTTCGGAAATAGAGGGGATAGGCGCAGGGACGCTGCGGTGGAAGGAAGGGTTTGACTCCTGCCCCCAAAGCACCCCAACGAGTGTTGCCTTTATTCGTCCCCTTTTTGTCGGATGGTGAGGTGGATCGGTGTCCCCTCCAGACCAAAGGTATTGCGGATCTGGTTTTCCAAATACCGCTGATAGGAAAAGTGGAAAAGCTTTGCATCGTTGCAGAAGCAAACGAAGTGCGGCGGACGTACGCCGGCTTGGGTCATATAATAAATCTTCAAGCGACGACCCTTGTCCGTGGGCGGCTGCACACGGGCGGTGGCATCGGCAAGCAGGCTATTGAGCATACCTGTTGTAATACGCATCGCCGCCTGATCGTCTACATAGCGGATGAGCTTAAACAGACGTGGGACACGCTGTCCCGTGAGCGCCGAAATAAAGACGATGGGGGCATAGGTCATATAAGCGAGATCCTTGCGGATATTTTCCCGCATTTTATCCATCGTCTTTCCATCTTTCTCCACGATATCCCATTTGTTGACCACGATGATGCACGCCTTGCCGGATTCGTGTGCCATACCGGCAACCTTGGTATCCTGCTCGGTGACACCCTCATTGGCATCAATCATGATGAGACAAACGTCGGAACGCTCAATCGCCATGGCCGCACGCAGAACGGAAAACTTTTCGATCTGATCGTTGACCTTTGCTTTTTTTCGCATACCGGCGGTATCGATCAGCACGAACTTTCCGAATTCGTTTTCATGATAGCTGTCTACGGCATCCCGTGTGGTACCCGCCATGTCGGAGACAATGACACGCTCCTCACCCAAAATGCGGTTAATCAGCGAAGATTTGCCCACATTGGGCTTACCAATGACCGCCACCTTGATGATGTCGTCCTCTTCTTCCTCGCCGTCATCGGGGGGGAAAAAATCAAAGCAGGAATCCAAGAGGTCACCGGTTCCGTGTCCGTGTACGGCAGACACTGCGACGGGATCACCCAAGCCTAAGTTATAAAATTCATAGATATCCGGATTGGTGATGCCGACCTGATCCATTTTATTGACCGCCAGAATGACGGGCTTTTTGGAACGCAGCAGCATATTGGCAACGTCCTGATCCGATGCGGTAAGGCCGGTTTTAATGTCACACAAAAACACGATGACGGTGGCATTTTGGATGGCAATTTCTGCCTGCTTCCGCATAAAGGAAAGAATTTCGGTGGTGGTACCCGGCTCAATACCGCCGGTATCGACAATATCAAAGGTACGTCCACGCCACTCGCATTCGGCATAGAGGCGGTCACGGGTGACGCCGGGGGTATCCTCGACGATGGAGAGCCGACGACCCACCAATTTATTAAACAGCATAGACTTCCCCACATTGGGTCTGCCTACGATAGCGACAAGAGGTTTTGACATGGGAGCGAGTCCCTCCTTTGGTTTCAATATAGTTTATAGTATATCAGCAGCCAAACACCGCTTCGAACAAATCGAAGCCGTCTTGATTCACGGGGCAAACGGGAACGCCCAGCCGCTGGGAAACAGTCTCTAGCGAAACATCATCCAAAAAGACGGTTTCGCCGTGACGCAGCATATTCTGCGGAATGAGCAGGCGTGTTCCTAAATCCTTCCCTTCCAGCTGAGCGATGAGGTCTTGTCCGGTAATCAGACCCGCCACCGTGATGGTCTCTCCGAAAAAATAGTTGACGATCGGATACACCTGATATTGTAGCTCAGTATGACAGCTTGCGGCACTGCTGTCAATCATTTCCTGTATAAACGGGGCGGCTGCCACGCCGGTTGCAATCGAAAACGGTGCAACCTCGATGTGCTGCGGTGCCCCCAAGGCTGCGCCGCGGCACTCCACGGAAAGCAGACGCAGCATCCCAACACCGTTATCCAGCTGGGTGTAGTCTTCATAGTATGCATCCTCCGGAAGCGGACAATGTGCCTGCAAGTAAAATTCATCGGAACACCAGACGATGCGGCTGCCCTTTGTCTGCAAGGCTTCCGCCGCAAAGCGTTCCACCGTAGCAACCACGGCGGCGGCTTCCTCAGGCTTGTAGGGACGCAGGGGGTACAAGCCCTCTCTGTGTCTGGTCACACCCACAGGGACAACTGAAACACTTTTCACCTGCGGATACAGCTCCGCCAGCTCTTCCAAGCTTTGCTCCAGGATTGCCCCGTCATTCAGTCCCGGGCAGGCGACGATCTGACAGTTCATGACAATCCCTGCTGCGGCGAAGCGCTTCATATGCGCCAAGCAGTTACCGCCCCGTTTATGATTCCCCAAAAGAAGTTTTCTCATCTCCGGATCGGTAGCATGGACAGAAATATTGATGGGCGAGATATGCAAATCGCAAATTCTTTGCACCTCTCTGTCGCTGAGATTTGTCAGCGTGATATAATTTCCCATGAGGAAAGAAAGTCTTGCATCGTCGTCTTTGAAATAGAGGGTATCCCGCATCCCGCTTGGGAGCTGATCCACAAAGCAAAAGACGCAGTTGTTGGCACAGGCTCTTGCCCGATCCATGAGATAGGTTTCAAACGAAAGCCCCAAGTCCTCTCCGACATCCTTCAGCAGGGAAAGCTCTCGCTCGGTTTCACCGTCCTTGAGGCGGAGGATGAGGGCGGGGTCATAGGAATAGTATTTATAATCCAAGACATCCACGACGGGGTGGTCGTTAATTTTCAGTAGAATCTCCCCCACACGGACACCTGCACGGTCTGCCGGACTATCTGGTGTAATTTCTTTAATTTTCGTTCGGGACATAGTGCGTGGTTCCCCTTCCTAGCGCAGTCTTTTTTGGGCAAAAAAAGAAAGAGGGGCAACCCCCTCTTCTTTTCTTATTCGTTCTCCTGCTGAACCTGACCGAACACCTTGCCGTCATAGGTCATGCAAGCCTTGCACAGCCGGTGGGGCAGCCGATATGCACCGCACTTGGGGCAGGTTGTGACTGCGGGAGCTGCCAGCTTCCAGTTGGCACGCCGCTTATCCCGTCTCTGCTTCGAGACTTTACTCTTCGGAACCGCCATTTCGAGACACCTCCTTGGTGATGCCCTCATCGGGCACATGGTTGTTACTACTCAGTTTTATGAAGTAGCTGCTCGAGGGCGGCCCATCTGGGATCAGCCTGCTTCTTACACCGGCACGGCTCCCCATTTAGGTTAGCGCCGCAGCCGGGACAAAGCCCCTTGCAGTCTTCTGAGCATAAAATTTTTGTGTCCATATTGAGGACGAAGGCTGTGTAAGCCAAATCACCGACGTCTACCTCGCCGTCGTCCAGAAGAACGATCTCGCTCTCCCCTTCCAGCGTTTCCGCCAAAAGGAAGGAAAGCTCCACAACCTTCTCCCGGCTGAATCTATTCATACAGCGGTCACAGGTGTAATCCAAAACGGATACTGCCTGCCCCGCCAGAACCAAAACATCTGCGATATTTTCCACCGCACCAGATACCGTCACGGGCTGCGTGACGGGATAGGTTCCAAAGAATTCTTCCTTGGACAAATCCATCTGAAATTCAAAGGGAAGCTTGGCTCCGGGAACGTGGATGATCTCTCGAAGATTCAGTCGCATAGCACACTCCTCACATGGTACAGAAAGCATTTTAGCAAAAAAAACGGCGGTTGTCAAATACTTTCTGCAAAATTTGCAATTCTGTGATACAATACCAAAGATGACACACAGAAACGCCGCCGTTCTTATGATAACCTGAACAGTATACACCTTTTTTTCATCGTACACAAGGGGCAGTGTGTTAAAAATTCCACTGGAAAGGAACCATCATTTTATGCGAGAATTCACAATCGGTCCCAACGATGCCGGTCAGCGTCTGGATCGCTGGCTCAGCAAGACCCTCCCCCTGCTCCCGGCTCCGCTGGCACAGAAATATATTCGCATCAAACGGGTCAAGGTAAACGGCAAGGGCGCCAAGCGAGACACCCGTCTGGTGAAAAACGATACACTCTCCCTTTATATCAACGACGAATTTTTTGATACCCCTACTCCCGAGAATGCCTTCCTCTCGATCTTTAAGCCCAATTTGGATATTGTATATGAGGACGAAAATCTTCTGCTGGTCAACAAGCGTCCGGGGCTTGTGGTACACCCAGACGAGCAGGAGCGTGTCAACACCCTCATTACACACATTCAAGCCTATCTCTATCAAAAGAAGGAATGGAGCCCCTATTGGGAAAGCGCCTTCGCCCCCGCCCTCTGCAACCGTATTGACCGAAATACGGGCGGCATTGTCATTGCTGCGAAAAATGCCGAAACCCTCCGCATCATGAATCAGAAAATCAAGGACAGAGAGCTGGAAAAATCCTACCTCTGTGTGGTGCTGGGCACCCCCTCCCCCGCCGAAGGAAAATTAGAGAACTTTCTTCTGAAGGACGAGGTCAAAAATCAGGTGTCCGTTCACAAAAGACCGGTCGAAGGCGGTCGAACCGCCGTCACGCTCTACCGCACCCTTGCCAAAAAGCAGGGATTGTCTCTCGTGGAGTGCCAACTGATTACCGGCAGAACCCATCAAATTCGTGCCCAATTTGCCGATGCGGGTCATCCCCTCTTAGGTGACGGCAAATACGGCAGAGAACGGGACAACAAAAAATTCGGACGTTCCGGGCAGGCACTCTATTCCTATAAGCTTTCCTTCTGCTTCCAAACAGACGCAGGCTGCCTGAATGCTTTGAACGGAAAAACGTGGACGGTAACAGACGTTCCCTTCGTCGAGGAATATTTCCCGGGAACACATATCTCTTAATCTCTCCGCCCATTTCTTTCCCGTCTATCCTGTGATCCATCTGTATTCAACCACAATCGAACGGCCATGATATATCGTCTCCCTATAAAGGACGAGCTTTAAACATTGATTCCCATCGACAGCCTTTTATTTTTCTTGACATCCCGTATTTTTCCTGATAATATGAATGCACACTTCCCTTGGAAATTAAATTTTTGAGTTTTCCAAAGCAAGATACGACCGCTGTCGTGGCTCTATCCCCCGAACGACAGCTAAGGCCAGACGGACAGCCGGGTCGAATGCCGAGTTCCGCAAGCTGCGGCGGCAACTTCTGTTGCCTTATTGATTGGGTTAAAAGCCCA
>CAYQRI010000026.1:0-3595 GCA_964420085.1 uncultured Ruminiclostridium sp. | reverse complement strand
TTCCGCAAGCTGCGGCGGCAACTTCTGTTGCCTTATTGATTGGGTTAAAAGCCCAAGTTTTATAAGTTGGCACGCTATAAGTGCGATTTCAGTCGTGCCCTATGGGCATACAAACTTGTGAAATGATCAATAAGAGTAGTAAAAGTAAGTTTCTTGCTATATAGACTCTCATCCTTGTGCTGTTCTGCATTTTTTGACAGAGCTTTGATTTTTTGCGAGTGATTGTATGCCATCGGCATACAATCACTCTTTTTGTTTTTTGGAGGATTTATGAAGAAGATTATTGAACTCAAAAATATCACCAAAGCCTTTGACGGTGAGCCGGTCTTAAATCAAATTAATTTGGATATTTATGACAACGAATTTCTCACGCTCTTAGGTCCGTCCGGCTGCGGAAAAACCACACTCCTTCGCCTCATTGGCGGCTTTGAATCCCCCGACGAGGGCGACGTTGTCTTTTTGGGTGAGAGCATCAACCACGTCCCACCCTATAAACGTCATGTCAACACCGTGTTTCAGAAATATGCCCTCTTTCCCCATCTGAACGTCTTTGATAACGTCGCCTTCCCCCTGCGGGAGAAGAAGGTCCCCAAAGAGGAAATCGAAGCCCGTGTCCATGAGATGCTCACACTTGTAGCGCTCACCGGCTTTGCCCACCGCAGCGTCACCCGTCTATCGGGCGGACAGCAGCAGCGTGTCGCCATCGCCCGTGCCCTGATTGCGCACCCCCGTGTGCTCCTCCTCGATGAGCCCTTGGGGGCACTCGACCTGAAATTGCGCAAGGATATGCAGGTCGAGCTGAAGAAGATCCAGAAGCAGACGGGCATTACCTTTATTTTCGTGACCCACGACCAAGAGGAAGCCCTCTCTATGTCCGACACGGTTGTGGTCATGTCCGAAGGAAAAATACACCAAATCGGTACCCCCATTGATATTTACAACGAACCCGTCAACGCCTTTGTCGCCGACTTCATCGGCGAAAGTAACATCATCGACGGTGTGATGCGGGAGGACTATAAAGTCACCTTCTCCGGACACACCTTCCAATGTCTGGATAAGGGCTTTGCCAAAAATGAACCCGTCGATGTGGTGGTGCGTCCCGAGGACGTAGACATTGTGCCGCTCGAGCAGGGTCAGGTAACGGGCGTGGTCACCTCCGTAACCTTTATGGGTGTCCACTATGAGATCATTGTCGATGTGCGCGGCTTTAAGTGGATGATCCAAACCACCGACTTCGTGGACGTGGACGAGAAAATCGGCATTACCCTGGAGCCGGATGCCATTCACATCATGAAGAAGTCGGAATACTCCAATCTCTACGGCGACTACTCCTCCTTCTCCAACGAGCTGGATGAGCTTTCCGAACCCAGCGAAGAGGAGGACGAGGAATGAAACAAACAATCACCCACGCAGAGCGGCAATCAGCACGGGCGAACCGGCTTGCCCTTGGTCCCTATACCATTTGGGCAACCCTCTTCATTTTGGTTCCCTTGGTCTTTGTCGCCTACTATGCCTTCACCGACAACAACTTCCAATTCACACTCGAAAATGTGCAGCGATTTTTCACCGCCACTTCCACTATTTTGCAGGAGGACGGCTCCTCTCAGGAGGTTCGCACCTATCTGCTGATCTTTTGGCGCTCTTTGAAATTGGCCATCATTTCCACCGCCATTTGTCTGGTGCTGGGCTATCCCCTTGCCTATAGCATGGCACGGGCCGAGCCAAAGACACAGAAGATTTTTATGACCATCATCATGATTCCTATGTGGATGAACTTCCTGATCCGTACCTATGCATGGATGACCATTTTGCAGGATACCGGTATTTTCAATAACCTGCTCTCTCTGCTGCATATCAGTCCCGTACACATCATCGGCACCGAAGCCGCCGTAGTCATCGGCATGGTCTATGACTACTTCCCCTATATGATTCTCCCTCTCTATTCTATCATGGCAAAAATGGACAACAAGCTGTTGGAGGCCGCCCGTGACTTGGGCTGCAACAGCTTGGGTGTTCTGCGCCGTGTGGTCTGGCCGCTCAGCCTGCCCGGTGTCATCTCCGGTATTACGATGGTGCTCATCCCCTCCATCAGCACCTTCTATATCTCTCAAAAGCTGGGCGACGGCAAATTCTTCCTCATCGGTGACGCCATCGAAGGGCAATATGTCGCCAACAATCTCCACTTCGCCGCCGCCATCGCCTTTGTTTTGATGGTCGTCCTGCTCGTCTGCATGGCTCTCACACGAAAGCTCGCCGGACGACACATTGAAGGAGGTATTTAACAGAATGAAACCCATTGCAAAAGTTTATACGGGACTCATTTTTGTGTTCCTCTTTGCCCCGATTGCCATTCTTTTGTTCTTCTCCTTCAACGAAGGGAACAGTCTTTCGGTCTTTTCGGGCTTCTCCCTCTATTGGTACAAGGAGCTGTTTCGAGACGCCAATACACTGGGTGCTTTGAAAAACACCCTCATTTTGGCTCTGTGTGCGTCCATTCTCTCCACCGTGATGGGCACCGCCGCCGCCGTTGGCATCAACAAGCTGCGGAAGCGCTCCCTGCGTGTTGCCATGGACACCGTGACCAACATCCCCATGGTCAACCCCGATATCATCACGGGTATTTCACTGATGCTGATGTTCGTCTTTGCGGGCAGACTGATGGGGCTGAGCAGCAGCTTAAACTTCGGCACCATGCTGATTGCCCACATCACCTTCTGTCTCCCCTACGTCATTTTACAGGTGCTGCCCAAGCTGCGGCAAATGGATAAATCCCTGCCCGAAGCGGCGATGGACTTGGGCTGTACACCCATACGTGCCTTCCTGAAGGTCGAGCTGCCCGAAATCATGCCCGGTGTTCTCACAGGTATGATTATGGCCTTCACCCTCTCGCTGGACGACTTTGTCATCAGCTATTTCACCAGCGGAAACGGCTTTGAAACCTTGCCCATCCGCATTTATAACATGACGAAGAAGACCGTCACACCGAAGATGTATGCACTGGCGACCCTGATCTTCTTTGCCATTCTGGCTCTGCTGCTCATCAACAACCTGATGGACGATGACGACGATGCACGGCAACGTCGGAGGGAACGCAAAAAACCCGCCAAGTACCTCTCCGACCGTGCCAAACGAACCCTCGCCGGCTCGGTTCTGGGACTTGCTGCCGTGCTGGTTTTGGTCTTCTCCTTTGTCGGAAACAGCTCCAAAGCCTTGGTTCTGAACGTTTACAACTGGGGTGAATACATTTCCGACGGCTCGGACGATTCCTTCAACACAATCAAGGAATTTGAGCAATGGTATGAAGAAACCTACGGACAAAAGGTAACGGTCAACTACACCACCTACGCCAGCAATGAAGATATGTACGCCAAGCTGAAAAGCGGTGCGGTGAGCTATGACGTCATCTTCCCCTCCGACTATATGGTTGCACGGCTGGAAGCAGAGGATATGCTTGCGCCCATAAATTTTGATAACATCCCGAACTATCAGTATATTGGCGAGGACTTCCGCAACCTCTACTATGATCCCGACAACCTCTATTCCATTCCCTATACCTATGGCATTGTCGGCGTGATTTACGATGCGAACAAGGTGG
>CAYQRI010000025.1:0-19054 GCA_964420085.1 uncultured Ruminiclostridium sp. | reverse complement strand
CGCTCTTAATTCGTGTTCGTACCTTTGCGATTCAATCAACCCATGTTCCCGGTATCAGCTTTGGATATAAACATCAGTGTGCAGAAGATAAGGAGTCATTGCAATGGATATCAGTGCCGCCGCTTTGGCATTACATTATGAATTAAAGGGCAAGCTGGAGGTCACCTCCCGTCTGCCCATCCAAACCAAGGAGGATCTCTCCTTGGCGTATACCCCCGGCGTTGCCGCCCCCTGCTTGGAGATTCAAAAGGACCCGCTGAAGGCGTTTTCCCTCACCCGAAAGCAAAACATGGTCGCCGTCATTACGGACGGCTCCGCCGTTTTGGGCTTGGGTGACATCGGACCGCAGGCGGGTATGCCCGTCATGGAGGGAAAATGTGTCCTCTTTAAAGAATTTGCCGGGGTCGATGCCTTCCCTCTCTGCGTGGATACACAGGATGTGGACGCATTGGTGCAAACGATTGCCCTCATTTCTAAGAGCTTTGGGGGAATCAATCTGGAGGACATCTCCGCCCCCCGCTGCTTTGAGGTCGAGCGCCGCTTGAAGGAACTCTGCGATATCCCCGTTTTTCACGATGACCAGCACGGCACCGCCGTGGTCATCGCCGCCGCCCTCACCAATGCCCTCAAGGTTGTGGGCAAGCGCAAGGAGGATTTCCAACTGGTCATCAACGGCATCGGTGCCGCCGGCAGTGCGGCCGCCCGTCTGCTGCTGGACTTAGGCTTTTCTCACATCACCCTGTGTGATAAGGACGGCATTTTATGCGAGGGTGACCCAACACTCTCGCCGCATCATGCAGAGCTGGCCGCCCGTACCAATCGGTCGCATCAAACTGGTCTTTTGGCGGATGCCTTGGTTGGTGCCGACGGCTTCATCGGGGTTTCTCGTCCCGGTCTGGTCACGGGTGAGATGGTGGAGCGCATGGCAAAGGATGCCGTCCTGCTGTCCATGGCAAACCCCGTGCCGGAAATCATGCCCGACGTTGCCAAGGCACACGGTGCCGCCGTGGTGGGCACGGGTCGTTCTGATTTTCCGAACCAGATCAACAATGTTTTGGTCTTTCCGGGACTGTTCAAGGGTGCGCTGTCCTGCGGTGCTGTCCAGATTACAGAGGGCATGAAGCACGCCGCCGCCAAGGCGCTGGCAGACCTTGTGTCTCCTGAGGAGCTGTCCGCTGATTGCATTCTTCCCTCTCCCCTCAACCGAACCGCTGCACAGGCAGTCGCTGATGCGGTCGCACAGGAGGCAAGACGCACGGGACACGCACGGTTTTAAGAACAGATACCGTACAGAAACAGAAAAAGGGTTGGAAACGAACATCGTTTCCAACCCCTTTTTTCTCCTATTCCAAAACTGGCTCCGCTAAGGCATGGTACCCGCTGATAAAAAATACGCAGAATAAAAAACAGGGCGCCTCCCTAGGATTTGTTTCACGACGTGCTTGCGTTGCTTTATTCTTTGCTTTCCTTTTCCAGTTCTATCGTTTCTTGTATTTTTAGACTGAGCTTTAAAAGATAGTTTTCCGGATTTTCGGAGGTGGCATCGTTTACCAAGTCCTCCTCATAGAGGTCACCGTCGATGCAGTAGCCCTGTGCCAGCACCCAATCCCGCAGCTTACGGCAAGCCTCGGGCTGTGAGTGATAGGAGCCTTCGTGATAGAGCACGGCATAGGTACCGGCGGGCTTTTTTCGCATGGGCCAGCCGCTCATTTGCCGTGGCAGTTCGCAATAATAATAATCCTCTAAAAAGGAGTCCCGTTCCAAGCTCTCCTGCGTGACAATATCCCCCGGCACCCGTGACACACTGCCATTCTCTCTCGCCCAAGCCAGCAATTTGCGGATGTGCAGGAGATAGACGCTCTCCTCAAACTGCTCATAGAGCGGTGCCTTGACCACGGCGCACCAAACAGCCGGCTGTGTTTCTATCGTAAAGCTGTCCGGCTTCACCTCTCCGATCAGCTTGGTGCTGCGGATGGTCTCCTGCATGAGCTTCCCCATGCGCTCCAAGCGACGGCGCTCCGCCAACAAAACCGCTTCCTTTTCCTTCAGGAGGGCAAGCAATCCCTCGGGGCTGCGACAGGAGAAATACGCCTTGATTTCCTTCAAGGGCATATCCAAGCGACGCAGGGTGGCGATGAGATCATAGGTAGAAAGCTGACGGGCAGAATAATAGCGATAGCCATTTTCACCCACACGCTGCGGTTTGAGAAGCCCGATGTGGTCATAATAAAGAAGCGTATCCTTTTTCACACCACAGAGAACCGCAAATTCCGCCGTTTTAAACCAATGCTTTTCCACTCTAAGATCCCCTCCCTCTCTTTTTTCCATTTTCCCCTTGACTCTGGGGTAACTCCATAGTTTATACTAAAAGCACGTTAAGTACTATACCAGAAAACGACCGCCGTTACAAGACGGAAAACGTGTGATTTTTTACCACCTATAGCCTAGGGTCTGTTTCTAAAATGACAGGCATTTTGACGTTTTATCGGTCCCCATTTATTTTGAGGTGATTATTTTGCATTCCTGGAAAACCTTTTTAAACTATGTCATCCCCTCCGTTTCCGCCATGGTGCTCTTCTCTGCTTATACCATCGTGGACGGCATCTTCATCGCAAAGGGCGTGGGGGAATTGGCACTGGCCGGCGTGAATATCACGCTGCCCTTTATCAATGTCCTGTCGGGCATTGCCATTCTGCTCTCCATGGGTACCTCCACGCTTTGCGGCTTTGCGCTGGGACAAAACAAACACAAGAAAGCCGAGAAGATTTTTACGCAAACCGTCGTGACCATTGTGGCTGTTTCCGCCCTCATTACCGTCTTGGTCTTTTTCTTCTCCACCCCTATCGCCACCTTTTTGGGGGCAGGTGAACAAACGCTCCCCTACTCCACCACCTATCTGCACGTCATCTCTCTCTTTTCTGTCTGCTTCATCCTCTCCTATTGCTTAGAGGTCATGGTGAAGATTGACGGTGCGCCGCAGCTGGCCGTCATTGGCGCGGGCATCAGCTTTTTAATGAACATCGTGCTGGACTATCTCTTTATTATGAGGTTTGGCATGGGCGTATTCGGCGCAGCACTCGCCACGGGTCTGGCACAGCTGGGCAGTTTGATTTTCTTCCTAACCTACTTCCTCTCAAAAAAAGCCAACCTCCACTTTTCACGCTTCCGCTTCCGCTTCTCAACCCTGCGCCGCATCCTCCCCTTGGGTGTGGCAGACTGTTCCATCGAGCTGATGCTCGGCTTTTTGACGCTCATTTATAACCACGTCATTCTCAGCCTGTTGGGCGAACGCTATCTCCCCATTTATGCCGTTATCGCCTATGTCAGCTTGGTTGTAAATATGATCCTGCAGGGCATCGCCCAAGGGATGATGCCGCTGCTGAGCTTAGCCGAAGGCAAGGAGGATCACACCTCCATTCGCCTGTACTTCCGCAAGGGTCTGATTACGGTTTTGGCTGCCGGAATTCTCGTGACTCTATTCTGTGAGCTTGCCCCGAGCACCATCGCCTCCGTTTTGTTGGAATCGGAAAGCACGCTATTGGCAGACACCTCAGCCGCCATTCAAAGGTATGCACTCTCCTTCCTCCCTGCGGGCTTCACCATTCTCTTGGCGGGCTATTTTGCAGGACGGGGCAAGGGCGGTCTTTCCTCGATGATCTCCTTGGGTCGCGGCTTCCTCCTGCTCCCCGCACCCTTGCTGGTGATTTGGATCTCGGGCGCTACCCCCGTGCTTTGGTGGGCAGCCTTGGTGGGTGAAACACTTGCCCTTCTGCTGTCTGTCATACTTTATCGAATGCAGGACAAAAAACAGCCTGCATAATTGGGTTAAAAACGAAGCCAAACGGGCTTGCTCCCATGCATCGCATGGGAGCAAGCCCGTCTTATTTCAAAAATTCTCCAAGGAGATCAAAGCTCACACGCAAGCAAATCCTCAAAGGTCTGGCGGCGCACCGCCAAGCGTGCTGTCCCGTTGTAAAGCATCACCAGCGCAGGACGGCACAGACGATTGTAGTTCGATGCCATCGTAAAATTGTAAGCGCCCGTGGTCAGCACCGCCAACAAATCTCCCCGCTTGGCACGGGGCAGGAGGATATTTTCCTGAATGAGATCGCCGCTTTCACAGCACCGCCCTGCAACCGTACAAACAAAGTCTCGAGCATCCTCCATGCGGTCTGCCGGAAGAATGGTATACGGCGCCTGATAGAGCGCATAGCGTGGGTTGTCCGTCATACCGCCATTCACGGTGACATAGCTGCGGTAGCCCTCGATGGTTTTCACGCCGCCCACCTCATAGAGTGTCACGCCCGCATCGGCGACGATGCTCCGCCCCGGCTCCAAAAGAATCTGGGGAACGGGGTAATTTTTTGCGGCACAGCCCTTCTTCAAATGCGCAGAAAGGGCACGGATGTTGGCGCCGATATCCACCGTCGGGTCAGTCTCCTGATACCGCACCCCGAAGCCGCCGCCCAAGTTCAGCGTACGAGCTGTGAAGCCAAGGCTCTCTCGCATTTCTTGCGCAAAGTCTAACAGAATATCGACGGCATCGCAGAACGGCTCCGCTTCAAAAATCTGAGAGCCGATATGGCTATGGAAGCCCTCTACGTCCAGATGCTCCATAGAACGTGCCGCCTTCACAAACTCAGCCGCCTGTCCTGTTTCAATCGGGATACCAAACTGACAGTCAATACGTCCGGTGTTAATCGCCTGCAAGGTGTGCGGATCGATGCCCGGGGTCACACGCAGGAGAACCTTCTGCCGCACGCCGCATTCACCGGCGTAGTGGTTCAGCCGCTCCAGCTCGCTGTGGTTATCGACAATGAAATGCCCCACACCGCAGGAGAGGGCGTAGCGTATATCCTCATCGGTTTTATTGTTGCCATGGAAATAGAGCTTCTCTGCCGGGAAACCGCCCTGTAGAGCGGTATAAATTTCTCCGGAGGACACGACATCGGCACCCATTCCTTCGGATTCCAAAACAGGATACAAGCCCTTAAAGCACAAAGCCTTTCCTGCAAAGAGCGGCATCGAGCCTTGGGGCATATACTCTGCAAGTGCGTTCACATAGGTACGGCAATTCTCCCGCACACGGTTTTCGTCGAGCACATAGAGGGGTGCGCCAAATTCTTTGACGAGGTCTAAAGCATCCAGACCGCCAATGGTGAGATGTCCCTTTTCGTTGGTTGCGAGGTTGTTGTATAGCATATTGTTTGATTCCTATCTATATCGAAGCGTCCGAGCCGTCCCGCCGTGGGCTAAGACCCGAAGCGAAACAGAAAGCGGAGGGAATCCCCGCAGGGGATTTTCGCAGCTTTCTGTGGAGTCGCAGGGGCTTAGATCCACGAGTAGTGGGACGTGGGAGGCGTGACAGAGAAAGCGACTTTTCATCGCTATCCCTGTCTACTCTTTATTCTTTTGCCGTGATATTCACGGTCCCAACAAATCATCCATATGGTAAAAGCCCGCCGCCTGCTTCACCAGAAAGCGTGCCGCAGTCACGGCGCCCTCTGCAAACAAGGCTCTGTCGTGCGCCTGATGCTTGAGGGAAATGGTCTGGTTATCGGTTGCAAAAATGACTTCATGCTCCCCCACCACATTACCCATCCGCAAAGAATGGATGCCGATTTCATTGGGCTGACGCTTATGCTGCCCGGAACGACCAAATACATACTCTGCATCCGGTCTTTTTTCCTTCACGGCATCCGCCAGCAGCAGGGCTGTCCCGCTGGGGGCATCTGCCTTGCGGTTGTGGTGTGCCTCTACGATTTCCACATCACAGCCGCCGAAAATCGCCGCCGCCTGTTTCACCAGACGAGCAAGCAGTGCCACGCCCACCGACATATTATAGGACTGGAACACGGGCACCGACTGCCCCGCCTGTTCCAAATACGCAAACTCCTCGGGCGTATAGCCAGTGGTTGCCGCCACAAGAGGCAGATTGCGGGCAACGCAAAAGTCTGTAACCTCCTTGGCAGCGGCATGGTTCGAAAAGTCAATGACGACATCGGCCTCTCCCGTGAAGTCGGACAGCTTAGAATACATCCCTTCCCCGCCGAAGTGATCCACAGCGGCGGCGAGTGTCACGCCGTCCTCCGCCAGAAGCTGACAGACCTCCTGCCCCATGCGACCACGGGCACCGTTTACAATCACACGCATCGCGTTTTCTCCCTCCGTTTCCATCAAACCTTCAGACCCAAGGCACGCATTCTGTCGAGCATCACCAAGCGGTGTGCCTCCTCCATGGGAACGAGAGGCAGACGCATATAATTTTCGCAGAAGCCCAAGGCATTCATCGCCGCCTTGACGGGAATGGGGTTACTCTCGCAGAAGAGGGAGCGGATGAAGGGCATATACTTGCACTGCAAGGCAGCGGCACCCTTCACATCACCGGCAAAGTAGGTGTCGGTAATGGCGACGGTCTCGGCAGGCAGGACGTTGGAAACGACGGAGATACAGCCCATGCCGCCCATAGACAAGATGGGGACGATCTGGTCGTCGTTGCCGGAATAGATATCCAGCCGATCGCCCACCAGAGAGAAGGTTTCCACGATCTTGGAAATGTCGCTGTTTGCTTCCTTGATGGCGGCGATATTGGGGTGCTCGGCGAGCTTCACATAGGTCGCAGGCTCGATGGCAATGCCCGTTCTGGAGGGGACGTTATACAAAATCAGGGGCTTGGTGCTGGCGTCAGCGATGGCGTTATACATATGAACCAAGCCGTTCTGGGTGGTCTTGTTATAATACGGGGTCACGACCAGCACGCCGTCGGCACCCTCAGCGCAGGCGGTCTTGGTCAGCTCGATGGCATAGTCGGTTTCGTTGCTTCCCGTGCCGCAGATGACGGGCACTCTGCCGCTCACTCGCTCACAGGCATAGGCCATCACACGGCGATGCTCGTCGTCGGTGAGGGTAGAGCTTTCGCCCGTGGTGCCGCAGATGACCAAGGCATTGATGCCCTGTGCAATCTGCCAATCAATGAGCTTACCGAAGCGGTCGTAATCCACGCCCATGGGGGTGGTGGGGGTCACGAGTGCAGTGGCAATGCCTCTAAAAATCGGATTCTGCTGTCTCATAATGATTTCCTCCTTAACGTCTGAATACGTTATGTTTTTTTGATTTTTTCCTATCATGCCGCCTGTTTGTTTTCTTGTATCCTAAAAAAGGGTATAAAAAAATCAAGCAGGCTATGCGGAAATAGCTGCTTGAGACAGTAGCACCGATGCATTGCTTGGGTAGAATCGTCCCATCGGGCGGATGTATCAAGGATAGCCCTCCGCAAAGTAGTACCTTTGCGACAGTCGGACAACTTTTCGTTTGTCCGCCCGGTCCGACACACCATGCAGTGAGCGCCGTCCTCGGCATCCACCCCTTTCTCCGTCCCCTGCCCTGCACGGCATTGTATGGGGGGCGGTTACTCTTGGTAAGATGCAACCTCTATCTCTGGTTTCTATTCATGTTAGACGCTTTCTTTCCATTTGTCAAGGGCAGACTTCCTGTCATTCTTCCCAAAAAATAATCAAATTTTTTGTGTTTTCGACGAAATCAATCCAAATATTTTCATGACAGAAGGGAAAAAATATGCTATGATTCGGAAGGAATCCTTGCGACAAAAACCAATGGGGCTACGGCGGCAAGCCATACCCTATTCCCAACAAACAAACGATACGGAGGTAACGATTGATGGATCACTTCCCGAAAGACTTTACAGATTTTTCTTCTGCCGATGCATTTGATCTTGCGACCATGGGCTTTGGTGTGGAGGAGGAAACAGCAGAGGGTGACGACTCCGGCATCCATCCCCTGCACGACCCCGACAGTCTGGAGTTTTATCTCTGGATGGAGGAGGAAGTGGACAAGGAAGCCCGCAGACGGGCGGAGAAGAAGAAGTAAGGAACACGCATTCAAAATGGGGCCGCTGCAACGTATGCAGCAGCCCCATTCTTTTATTGAGAGGATTCTAAAAAAGCGGATAATTCCGTCAGCACTTCCTCTGGGTTTGTAATTTCAAAAATCATTTTCTTGGAGGAATAGCTACTATAATTGACATCTCCTAAGGTCACGATTTTTCCATCTCCCTTTATGATGAAAAGTCGGTATTTTACAGCATCCAAGGATTGGGTGCTCGGTTGCTTGAACGTACGCCGCTCTTTACTTTTGTTTAAAATAGCAACGAGTTTTCTTGGTCATAGCGTTCGACATCCACACTTTTGAGCCGACCGTCCCAGGTGACACTCGAGATACCAAAGTTTTCATTGATTTCAATGGCAAGGATTTGATCCACTTTGGGGTCATATAAATCCGTTTCTCTCGAAATGCTGCAAACAAAACGCCGCCGAGCATGGCAACAAGTAACAGGGGCACTAGAACATATCGACATTTCATTGTCCTCACCTCAAGCTTTGATTGATGTTCCAAGCAAGCGGATCATTTCTCCATAAAGCTACAACGAAGCATCCTCATAACACACTGATCTGATTAAAGACCTGCAACAATTCTTCAGTAGAGGTGTTTTTCTTCTCCTCCCCTGCCTTATCCAGCACGATATGCCCTTGATCCAGCATGAGAAGACGGTCGCCGTATTCGGCGGCATAGCGGAGGTTATGAGTGACCATCATCGCCGTCAGCCCTTTTTCCTTCACCATGCGGCCAGTCAGCTGCATGATGGTCTCCGCCGTTTTCGGGTCTAGGGCCGCTGTGTGCTCGTCCAGAATCAGAAAGCGAAGCGGTGTCATGGTTGCCATGAGCAGTGCCACAGCCTGCCGCTGTCCGCCGGAGAGCGACCCCATTTTGGTATCCAGCTTATCCTCCAAGCCGAGCTTCAGGGCGGAAAGCTCCGCACGGTAGGCATCGATCCGCTTCCGATTGATGGCGGCACCCAGCCCAAAGCATTTGCCCTTTCGGTCGGCAAGGGACAGGTTTTCCAGCATCGTGAGGTTGGGGCAGGTGCCCAAGGACGGGTTTTGGTAGACTCTGCCGATGCTCATATAGCGTTTGTAATCCTTCTGTCTGCGGATGCTGACGCCATCCATGAGCACATCTCCCTTTTCGATGGAGGTACTGCCGCACAGAATATTCAGCAGGGTGGTTTTTCCGGAGCCGTTGCTGCCCACAATGGAGATAAACTGTCCGCTTTCCACCGTGAGGTCGAAGTCCTCAAAAAGCCGCACCTCAGTGGCGGAGCCGGCAGAGAAAATTTTACTCATCTCTCGTATTTCAAGCATGGATGATCTCATCTCCCTTCCGTCCCGACAGCACCAGCACCACAAGGAACAGGGCTGCTGTGATAAACTTGAGCATATTCGCCGGAAGTCCGGCGTTGATGGCAATTTGGATGCAGAACTTATAGAGAATACTGCCCACAAGCACAGCGCTGGTGCCTTGCGGAGAGGTCAAAAACCGCAGAGCGGGCACCTTGCGCACTTTTTGTAAGAGTCTTGCGTGTGTCAGAACCCGAAGGATGGAGATACCGATGATTACGGTGGCCAAGCCGAACACGACCTGACCAATGCCCATGACAGCGGAATAGCTTCTTTGCTCCTGACAAATCACACTGCCGCACAAGGCGACCAGCGCATTGGCAATAATCACGCCCAAAATCTTCATATTGCCTTTGTTTTTTGCCAGCGTGGTGACCAAGGTGCCATTATCGCCCACGGCACGGAGCAGCAGTCCCGACTGTGTTTTGAAATACAAATCCAGAATCAGCTTCACGCCGATGGCAAGCACCACAACCACCAGCAGCTTACGCATCGAAAGACTAAAGGAGCCAAACAGTGCCATGGTCATTTGGGAGGTGAAGATGGTATCCACCGCCCGCTCAATGGTCAGGTTTGAGCCGGCAATCAAGAGATTGATGGAGGAGAGCGCCGTCATGGTGATGATACCGGCGAGCAAATCCCGCACACCCAGCTTCACATGGATGAGACCGGTGCAAAGACCGGCGACGGCACCCGCCAGGGCGGCACAGACCAGGGTAATCCACGGATTCACACCTTGCAAAAGCAAGACTGCCGTCACCGCTGCACCCAGGGGGAAGCTGCCGTCTACGGTCAGATCGGGAAAATCCAACACAGAATAGGTGATATAAACACCATAAGACAGCAGTGCATAAATCAGCCCTTGGGTCAAGGTTCCGACAATTAAATCCAGCATGGATGAGTTCCTCCTTTTTCTCTATCACGTCGTTGTGTATACGAAGGCTTATTTGGCAGCAACGTCCTGCGCCTCTTTTGCAATATCCTCGGGCAAGGTCAACTTCAGGGTGGTCAGTGCCTTGCTGTTGACATAAAGACCATAGTTTTCAATCACTTCATAGGGCAAATCCTCGCAGGCTGCTTCGCCCTTCAAGACCTTAGCTGCCATTTTGCCCGTCTGGATGCCCAGCTGGATGTAGTCCAAGCCGGCACCTGCGACACAGCCCAGCTTCATCTGCTCAATTTCAGAGCCATAGACAGGAATGCCCGCATCGTTGGTCTTTTCCAAAATGGAGCCCAAAACGCCTACGACGTTGTTATCGGTCAGGTTAGAAAGGCAGTCCACCTTCTTGGCAATCAGGGAATCGACGGCCTGTGTGACCTCGGCCTGTGCGGTCAC
Organism: uncultured Ruminiclostridium sp.; assembly: GCA_964420085.1. Lineage (GTDB taxonomy): Bacteria > Bacillota > Clostridia > Oscillospirales > Oscillospiraceae > Evtepia. Next base: position 8,464 of record CAYQRI010000025.1, on the reverse strand, counting down.
GCCTACGGCTTCGATGGTGAAGCCATACTCTGCCGCCTTTTCCTTGTAGATGTCCACGGAATAGACGGAATTCGGTTCGCTGGTGGTATAGACGATACCGACGGTCTTTGCATCGGGCTGCAGGGCACGAATCAGCGCAAGCTGAGCCTCTACGGGCAAAACGTCGGAGGTACCCGTCACGTTGCCCTGATCGAGCTTGGCACCCACGGGGTCGGTGATGGCGGTGAAGATCACAGGGGTATTTTTATCCTCGGCAGCGGCGTAGCAGGCGGTGGCTGCGGGCGTGGCGATGCCGACCATCAAGGCGGCATCCTCTGCGGAAAAGGCCTGTGCAATCTGGATGGCGAGGGTATCGTCAAAGTTTGCATTCTGGTAATCGACTTTATAATCGGTATTTTCCTTCAGCCCTGCTTCCTGCAAGCCCTGAAGGAAGCCCTCCCGGCAGTTATCCAGAGAGGCGTGCTGTCCATATTGGCTGATGCCGATGATGGGCACGTCTCCGGTTCCCGCCGTGTTTCCGTCGCCGCAGGCGGCCAGACCGAGAACCATGGCTAGGGACATCGCTGCGCACAAAAGTTTGGTTAATTTCTTCATACTGGGTCTCTCCTTTTCCTCTTTACTGTGTGAATACGTACAAAAAAAGCCCTGCTCCATTCGTTGTTACACGAAATGGGACAAGACTGATTCTTCCTGCGGTACCACCCAAATTGACGCATTACGCCCGCTCACCTTCGCATACAACTTTGATATGCGTCGCCCGGATAACGGGTGCGTTCCCCGTCGGTCACTACTCACAAGCTGTGTCCTGTTTACGTTTTCGCAACGCAAGCACAGAAATGCTTTCATTCCGCCCTCGTGAGTCCATTCACTGCGTGCTATCCCACTGCGATTCCAGCATCCGCAGCTCTCTTTGGGGCTTCACACAAGGTTACTACTCTCACTCGTTGGTTTTTCTGATTGATTTCTTTCATCATACCATGACAGTTTCCATTCGTCAAGAACGGGTTTTAGAATTTTTTCTTGCGAAAATGAATTTTTTGCGTCATTTTTGCAGGTTAGACCGTCATTTTTCTACTGACACAATATAGCCTGTGCCTACGGTGGGTTACTTGAGGGACGTAGGAGCGGCTTCCAATATCCACCCGGCGGCGGAGCGCCGCCCCTCATTCGAGTTCGCACCTTTGTGCTTCAATTGACCTACGCTCCCGGTATAAACCTGACGGGCAAATGCGGTGGGATATGGAATCGCCCCCTACAAATTCCGCAACACCACACCGTGGTTTACCTTCCCTTCGGCAGCGAAGTTATTAAGATTTAAGTGTTACAAGGCTGTAGGAGCGAATTCCAATATCCACCCGATTTACTTTCCAATTTCTGCGGTTGATGCTATAATAGAAAAAACAACGATAGCTGAGGTGTCTTCATCACAATGAATCCTTCTCACCATCCACCCGTTCCCACAGGGAGTCCCCTATGGTTTTGATCCAAGTTGTCTGCGGCTTTGCTGCCGCCACACTTTTGGGTGTCTATCTCCCCCATGAGAGCTGGGCGTTTCCCGTCTGTCTGGTCTGCCTGCTGCTGGGCGGTATCCTGACCCTTTCCAAACGTCTTCCCGTTCCCAAGCGGGTTCTGTTCGGCGTGGCACTCGCCTTGGCTTGGCTCACCCTTTATGGTGCGCTCTACACCGCTCCGGCGGCGGCATTGGAAAATCGCACCGTTCGGATCTCTGCCGTTGTTCTGGGGCAGCCAGAGGAAACCGACCACGGCATCAAGCTCCTTGTCAAGGCAGGTGAAGTGGACGGGCATACGGTCAAGGGCTATTTTTATGGCGATGCCTCCCTGCAAGACCTACAGCCGGGGGATCAGCTTTCCTGCGTCGCCTACTGCACCCCAACCAATCAGATGTTCGGAACGGACAGTCTGTTTCATCCCTCCCACGGTGTTCTGCTCCATATAAAAGGCTATGGCGCCATCACCATCACACCCCTAGACGGGTTTTCCCTCCGGTATGCACCGGCACGTTTGGCAGGCACGATACAAGAGCGCATCGACACCCTCTACCCTCCCGATCAAGCAGGGCTGCTCCGTGCGCTGCTCACAGGCGATAAGTCCCAGCTTCCCGACGTGGCACAGCATGGTCTCAATCGGGTGGGGCTGGGTCATGTGGTGGTGATTTCCGGTCTGCACGTCACCTTTTTGGTGGGATTTTTGTCTATTATCTTAAAACCCAAACGAAACCTCTCCCTTGCTCTGCTCATGGCTGCCCTGGTGCTCTTTTCTTTGATGACGGGCAATGCTCCCGGCACGGTACGGGCGACCATTTTGTCCATTCTCTCGCTGCTCGCCCCACGCTTGGGGCGGAGCTACCATCCCCTCACGGGGCTTTCGTTCGCTTTGCTGCTTTTGCTGCTGTCGAATCCCTATGCCATTGCCGATGTCGGGCTGCAATTTTCGTTTCTCTCCACCTTGGGCATCTACCTTTTGGGACAGCCGCTCTATCGCCGTTGGCTGGAAAAGCTGCCCGAAAAGCACACCAAATTGCTCAAACCGCTCTTGGGTGTGCTCGCCATCAGCTTCGGCTCGATGCTGCTCACCGTGCCGCTGTCCGCCCTTTATTTCGGACGCTTTTCCCTCGTGGCACCCTTTGCCAATCTCCTGACAAGCTTTTCAGTTTCCTTCATTTTCTTGGGTGGACTGACTTCCGTTTTTCTGGGCAGCCTTATTTTCCCGCTGGGACAAGCATTGGCCGCACTTGTGGGTTTGCCCATCCGCTACTTTTTCTTCTGTTCCACGCAGCTCAGCCGACTGCCGCTTGCCAGCATCCCCGTGGATTCGGTGTACTATCTGCTGTGGTTTTTGTTTGCCTATGGTCTGCTGCTCCTGTATCTCTTTTACAGGGCACCGACCAAGCGTCCCATTCTCCCCCTGTGTGCCTGCACCGTCACCCTCTGCCTTTCGCTCCTGCTCACGGCAAAAACGGCGCAGCGGGGTGACCTCTCCCTCACCGCACTGGACGTTGGACAGGGACAAAGCGTCCTGCTGGTGAGTGGCTCCGCCTGTGCGATGGTCGATTGCGGCGGCACGCTCACCCCCGGCGACACCGCCGCAACCTATTTGCAGTCCTTGGGTCGCTCGAAACTCGATCTTCTGATTCTCACCCACCTGCACGCCGACCACGCCGGCGGTGTCACGGAGCTGATGGGCAGAGTACAGATCTCCGCCATCGCCCTGCCCGATGTGGACGCAGACAGTCCCCTTCGGCAAGAAATCGAAGCCTTGGCGAAAGCGCAGGGCACGTCCTTACATTATATTACCCAAACACAAACCGTTTCCTTGGGCAGTGCCACCCTCACCCTCTTTGAACCGCCCGCAGGTGGCAAGGACTCCAACGAGCTGTGTCTGTCTGCGCTCTGCACCACGGGGAACTGGGACGCCCTCATCACAGGGGATATGCCTGCGGAGGGAGAAGCTCTGCTCACACAAAGACATGAATTGCCGGATTTGGAAGCGTTGGTGGTCGGGCATCACGGCTCCAAGCATTCCACAGGTGAGGCTTTTCTGGACGCTTTGCGTCCGGAAATTGCGGTCGTTTCTGTAGGGTATAATTCCTACGGTCATCCCGCCCCGGAAACGCTGACACGTTTAAAAGCAGTCGGTGCTGCCGTATATCGAACCGATGAAAACGGAACGATTACGCTATATGCCAATCGTCAGGAGGCACAATAATGGCAAAACAAAATGAAAAGGAACTGGAACGAGCCGTTTACCAGTCCTTTAAAAAGGAGCTTTCCGACGGAAAGCTTGGCTCCCTTTACCTCTTTCACGGAGAGGAAAGCTACCTGCGAGATTACTATTTAGAGCAGATGAAAAAAAAGCTGCTTCCTCCGGGTATGGAAAGCTTCAATTATCACACTTTGCAGGGGAAAACACTCTCCATGGAGTCACTTTCAGGCTTAGTTGACGCACTGCCTATGATGAGCGAGCGCACCCTCCTTGTTGTGGAGGATTACGACCTATTCAAGGCGCCAGAAGCCGAACGCACCCAAATGGTCGCCCTTTTAGAGGACTTACCTGACTATTGCTGTCTGGTTTTTCTCTACCGCACCATTCCCTATAAGGGGGATGGACGCATCAAGAAGCTGACCGCCGTTCTGAATGAGCGGGGGAAAATTGTGTCGTTTGCACGGCAATCGCAGGCAGACCTGACGGACTGGATTGGACGCAGGTTCCGTGCCTTGGGGCACAGCATCACAAGAGAGGACGCACAGTATCTCATTTTTCTATGCGGTGATTTGATGCATGGCTTGATTCCGGAAATCGAAAAAATCGCTTCCTATGCCAAAACAGAACGCATCACCAAGCGGGATATTGATGCCGTCGCCATTCCCATCGTAGAGGCGGTGGTCTTCCAAATGACGGATGCCCTCACCGCCAAGGATTTTGACAAAGCCTTTGCGATCCTGAATGATTTATACACCCTGCGCCAAGAGCCCATCATGATTTTGGCGGTCTTGGGGCGACATTTCCGCCACCTCTACACCGCCCGTATCGCCTTAGAAAACAACCATACCAGCCGATTTGTGATGTCGCTTTGCGGGATGCGCTCCAGCTATCCGGCAGAAAAGCTGATGCAGACGGCGCACCGTTATGGAACCGGCTGGTGTAAGCACGCCATGAAGCGTTGTGCGGAAACAGACCTCACGATGAAATCCGTTTCGGGTGTCGAGCCAAAGGAGCTTTTGCTCTCGCTTTTATTGGAATTGTGTGTGGGAGGGACATCATGTTAAGAATCAAGGAAGCCATTGTGGTGGAAGGTCGCTATGACAAGAACACGCTGTCACAATTGGTAGACACCGTGATTTTGGAGACGGCTGGCTTCGGCATTTTCAAAAATCGAGAAGCCTTGCAGCTGCTGCGCCGCATCGCTGAAAAAAGAGGGCTGATTGTCCTCACCGACAGCGACGGTGCTGGCTTGGTCATTCGAAACTATCTAAAGGGCGCCTTGCCGCAGGCGCAGGTCAAGCATGCCTACACGCCGGATGTATTCGGCAAGGAGCGGCGAAAGCAGCAGCCGGGCAAGGAGGGTAAGCTGGGCGTAGAGGGAATGTCCCCCGCCATTTTAGAAGCAGCGCTCCGCCGTGCAGGTGCCACCATTTTAGAGGAGGATACACCGCAGCGAGCCAATGCGGTTTTATCCAAAGCCGATTTATTTTTGTGCGGTCTTTCCGGCGGACAGGACAGCCGTGAAAAACGGCGGCGCCTGTTATCCAGACTCAAGCTCCCGGAAAATCTTTCCACCAACGCCATGCTTCCCATTTTATCCGCCCTCTATGATCGAGAAACTCTGTTGGAAGAAATGGAAAGTCTGTAACAAACACACTTTACAAACAGAAATGTGGCGTGTAAAATAGCAAAGTACAGGGTAAACTGTATGGATAAGGTATATCGTAACAAGAAAATAAATGCAACCCCCTTCTTGGGGAACTTTAAAATGGAGGAATTTTAATATGAGCAAATTTGTTTGTGGTGTTTGTGGTTATGTGCATGAAGGCGACGTGCCCCCGCAGGAGTGCCCGCAGTGCAAGGCACCCGCTTCCAAGTTCGTGGAGCAGGGCCCCGAGATGGCTTGGGCCGCTGAGCATATTGTCGGCGTGGCCGCCGGCGCTCCCGAGGATATCATGAGCGACCTGCGTGCCAACTTCAACGGCGAATGCACCGAGGTCGGCATGTATCTGGCGATGGCTCGTGTGGCACACCGTGAGGGCTATCCCGAAATCGGAATGTACTGGGAAAAGGCAGCCTATGAAGAGGCTGAACACGCTGCTAAGTTTGCAGAGCTTCTGGGCGAGGTCGTCACCTCCTCCACCAAGAAGAATCTGGAAATGCGTGTGGAAGCCGAAAACGGCGCCACCGCCGGCAAGGCAGATCTCGCCACCCGTGCCAAGAAGCTGAACCTGGACGCCATCCACGACACCGTGCATGAAATGGCAAGAGACGAGGCTAGACACGGCAAGGCATTTGCAGGTCTGCTGAACCGTTACTTCGGTAAATAAAAACCAATTAAATTAGGCTTTTAGAGAGGGAACGGGGAAACCTGTTCCCTCTTTCTTTATGCCTTGCGTATCCCGCCTGTGTCCTTGGCTATGTTCCAGCAGTCCAAAAGATACGAAATGTGTCCCGTGTAAACTGTGTACTTTTGCAAACGCTATGGTGTAGTTAACGGTGTAAGTGACCTAATACTTATCTGCATACTGAGGATACTCTACTAAGAGCTTCTCTAGGAAATCTGCAAAATCACCACCATAAGATTCAAACTCTGGGATTCTATCATAAATATACAGTGTCAAAGTAAACCCTTTGTCAGTTTCTCTCTGTGCATAGGAACGACCATAGCTGGGAACAAAAAAGCCTGAAATAGCTCGTACCACAGATTCATTGATTATATCCACCCATTTTGTATAGCCTTGTTGCTTTGCGACGGTATCATCTGCTGTATGGTATTTTGAAATTGCATTAATTTCATAATTAAGTTTATCCAAGATGGGTTTTTTTGTAACCAAATGATAATACTCATGCACAAAGTTAATCGTATTCACGCCGTTGTTTACAAAGGTTGGCCCGCAAACAACCAAAGCGGTATTATCATATTTATTGAAATTGCTTCCCATTGTGTAACCTCGTTGAACGGCTTCCATCAGCTGTACTTCCAAAATAAAACCGTCGGGAAGATACGCCTCGGCATTAAAATATGCAATAGACTTAAGCAGTGGGGAAGTTGCTTCCTTTTCATATTTTCTAAGTGCTTCTTCATAATCTGGACGGTATTTTTCATACAGGGCAGGAATGTCTGCGGCTACATAAAATTCAGCAAGCTTTTGGGGTAAATCCCTCATACCTGACGGCACTGTAGCACCAGAAAGAAATTCAAATGTAGGAGCGTCTCCTAATGCTGCGAGAATACTGGCAGAGGGTCTGCCTTTCTCTTTGAAATAGTCAGGGTCACTAATTTTAGGTGACAGTTTAAATAAATCATCTCGAATCGCTTTTCGTGTGCCTACAATATCATATCTGTTGTTGTCGTCATACCCTGTATAGTTGGCAAACGCATATACAGTAAATGAGCGAAGACCGTATTGGTAAGTGATGTTTCCTAACCAATTATAGCCGTCAAGTCCCTGTTGTACAGCAGCATCTCCATCTACAGCGCCATTTGATACAAGGGTTGTAACGAGTGCAGTTTCTTGATTTTTCAGCTTTTGGGACAGTGCATTGTAGGATATGATTGCCACATCACCACGCAAAAACTCTTTGCTATTAGAGTGATACTGTCCATTAGTTAGTCCGATTTCGTCAGATAGTTCCCAAGCCTGATCCCACTGAAAGTCTGCGCCTGATTCATAGCCAAGAGCACGCAACACAAGCGTGATATATTGCGTGGCAGTCATAAACGATGAGCCACCAAATGTGGTTGTGCTAGTTCCAGAAGTCAGACCATGTTCATAAGCATAGCCTACATAAGGTTTTGCCCATTCGTCCACATCGGCAAAAGGTGTCGTCCATGTTCCTGTCTTTGCTTCCTCTGCTTTGCCCAATAGGCGTACAAGCATGGTAACAGCTTCTTGTCTAGTTGGTGCACGGTCAAGGTCATAGATAGGATTCCCGTTAGCATCTGTTCCTGTACCTCCAAACAACCCTAAGACATTAAGGGCGCTTGCGGCTTCCATTGCTTCATCACTTGCCGCAAATGCGGTGGGTATCATGCTGAGGATAAGTACTAATGCAAGTAAGAGTGAAATTGCTTTTTTCATTCTTTTTCCTCCCTAATTTTTGGTATTTGCTCCGTTGTAATTATATTATCACATTATCGCTCGACTATCTAGCATCGCAGATAGACATTCTTTTCCTTTAAATTATTATTTTAAGAGAAAGGCGGGTGATAAAGTGGAATGCTGCAGATGCTATAGGAGCACAGAATATTTCAAATCTTAATATTGAGCAGTTGTCAGCTCCGTTTATTCGCCGTATTATATCAATACAAGGGATATTTTCTTTGTGAATGGCATATGTCAACCTTGGTGAAGGAGTTCACCACAGTATAAAGTGCTTCGCCACTTTGAGTGCGACCTATGATAGAGGTGGGGGGTTCCTCACCTCTATTTTTTGGAGGAACTATGATAAACTTTTATGATGTGGACAAAGATTACATTACGCATCGCCCATTCGGATTGAAGCCCAGAAGCTTAACAATGACCGTATGATAATTTTTGGGTGCTGAAAACGCCGTCATTTGATGAAGAATTTGTTGTATATGTCGTCCAAAATACTTTTTAAGCACGTTTTCCGTCAAATACCATTGCACCATGTCGGGGCATTGTGTATAATAGCAAAGCAAAAAAATGAGCTTTCACGGCTCTTTTGCACAAATACAAAAGAGCATCAGAAGGGAGAGTATACGATTGAGTAG